>DAOVBJ010000014.1 GCA_030670615.1 Candidatus Bathyarchaeota archaeon
CGATTCGCAGCAGCAGCGGTGAAAAACACGCCGACTCCTGATATCGATGATAGTTCACTAGATCAGTTACGCAAGAAGATTTTTCAGCCCCTCAAACGTCATGAGGGGGGAAGCGCGATCGAGCTTCGCAAACAGATCCAAAGAATTGCATGGGAGGGGGTGGGAATCATCCGAAGCGAAAAGTCCCTCAAGGTAGCAATCAAAGAGATAGCACAGCTGAGACGAATCGCCATGAACCTCAGTTGCTCGTCGAAGGATAGGATCTACAACCGAGAATGGATGGAAGCTCTTCAAATCGAGAACATGCTGCTCTGCCTTGAAATCACGGCGCGAGCAGCCCTCCTACGTACGGAAAGTCGAGGTGCGCATTTCCGAGAGGATTATCCCAAGACCGATTACAAACATTGGACAAAGAACATTATTGTTAAAAATATAGCGGGGAAGATGACGTTTCAAGTTGAACCAGTAGAGATTACGACCCTGCCCCCGCCTAATAAAATTGTGGAATATGGAGTTGTTGACTGATGAACACAACTCAACATGTAATTACAGCAAAAGTCTATCGCTTTAATCCAAAAAGTGATCAGAGTGCACGGTTTGAAACGTATGAAATTCCTTATGAAGACGGTTTGAGTGTGATGAACGTGCTACAATATATCTATGAGAACATCGATCCAACACTCTCTCATTACTATTCGTGTCGGATTGGACGGTGCGGAGGATGTCATATATTTGTAAATGGGCGTGCAGTACAATCCTGTTGCACCCGAGCAAGCGAGGAAATGATTATCGAGCCTCCTCATCGAATAGGATTGAGGGTTATTAAAGATCTCATCGCGAGTGACATCTTTTTAACCGAGAGCAAAAAAGCTTCTCTTCCCCATGCCAACGCACTTACCAGGTTTACCTACGCGTCTGTTGCCGCAAAAGCGAAGGAAAAGCCGATGAGGAGCACGAAAACATGAAAATTACAGTAGAACTTTATGGTATTGCACGCTATTTAACCAAAACCAAGGAGATAGAATTGTCACTCAAGGATGATGCGTGCCTATATGACCTTGCCACAGTTCTTGTGAAAAGGTATCCCCAACTCCTCGGACATGTCATTGCCCATCAGACTTACATGACCGAAAAAACATTCAAGTTTAACATTAACGGCACACATATGACTCAAGATCTAAACCTCAAACTCCATGAAATGGATCATGTTCTTCTGTTTCCCATAGACGGAGGTGGATGAATTGTTTGGATACATGGGCCGAATATTACACGTTGACTTATCCAAACCGAAGTTCTCTGTGCAACCCCTTCCAGAAGCCTTATGTAAACAATACATTGGAGGCGTCGGTTTTTCAACACGCCTGCTATTTAACCACGTCCCACCACAAACCCACCCTTTCCATCCCGACAACGCCTTGATATTTGCAACGGGGCCCTTTGCAGGCACGATGTTTCCAACAGGAAACAAACATAGCGTCACAACAAAGTCACCACTCACCGGTTTTATTGGAGATTCGCTCTCAGGCAGTTTTTGGACTCACGAGGTAAAGAAAGCAGGATACGATGTCATTGTAGTAAAAGGCAAGGCAGCAGAACTCTCCTATCTTTTTATCGATGACGATCACGTCACAATTAGAGACGCACAGTTCCTGAAGAGCCACACTATTCCTGAAACAGAGACTCTTGTGAGAGAAGACTTGGAAGATAGAACCGTAAAAGTGGCCTCCATTGGAATTGCTGGAGAAAAACAGGTTCTCTTTGCAAATATCGCCAACGACCGACGTACAGCAGGAAGAACAGGAGGGGGCGCTGTAATGGGCTCGAAGAATCTGAAAGCAATTGCCGTGCGCGGAACCAAAACAGTGTATGTAGCGGACATCGAGAAACTTGTGGAGCTCTGTCTTGACCTCTATAAAAAGGCACAAGGCCCCGCTACCGAAAAATATCGAATTCTTGGTACACCTTCAAACGTCCTCACCTTGAATCGGATCGCGTGCCTGCCAACGAGAAATTGGCAACAAGCAACCTTTGAAAGCGCGGAGAAAGTGAGTGGAGAATACATGTTGGAACATCATGTTACAAATATTGTGGCGTGTTCCTCATGTCCTATCGCATGCGACCATAACTGCACGGTGAAGCAAGGACCCTATGCAGGGGCCACCACTTCTATTGATTATGAATCCTTATACGCGTTAGGTCCCAACTGCGGCATCGATTATTTTCCAGCCATCATTAAGGCTTGTGAACTCTGTGATCAATATGGTATAGACACTATCAGCACTGGAGTGATAATTGCATGGGTCATGGAATGCTATGAGCGGGGATTGATCACAGAGAAAACTACCCATGGCGTTGAAGCGAGGTTTGGAAACCATGACGCGGTTATCCAGCTGATACACATGATGGCTCAAAGACGCGGTTTTGGGGAGGTATTGGGGTTAGGCGTAAAAAAAGCGTCAGAGAAGATCGGAAAAGGCTCCGAACACTTCGCAATTCATGTCAAAGGATTAGAGCTACCAGGCTATGACATTCGGGGATTAAAGACTGCAGCCCTGGGATGGGCAGTCTCTGCTAGAGGAGGCTGTCATAACAAGTCTGGAGCCTATGAACCAGACATCAGCGGAGAGGTTAACCGGTTTCAAGCAGAAATTTCACGTGGAAAAATTGTGATGGATTCGGAAGATTTTGTCTGCATCATGGATTCACTGGCCATCTGTAAATTCCTGCGTCGATGTTTTGATAATTTTTACACTGAATTAGCGAAGGTTTACACAATCATTACAGGCATTAATTTAACAGTTAACGAATTAAAGCAGGCTGGAGAACGAATCTCTAATCTTAAAAAAGCCTTTAACATTCGTGAAGGATGGACACGGCAAGACGATTCTTTGCCAACAAGAGTTATGAAGGATCCTATCCCTGATGGGATTGCGAAGGGATCAGTTATTACTGGTGAAGAACTTGACATGATGCTAGACGCCTATTACAAGGCGAGAGGATGGTCACAAACAGGATTGTTAACGAAGAAGAAGATGCTTGAGCTGGAACTGAATGTAGATCATAAGGGGGCGATACAGTGACAAGACAATTCATTATCTGCGATCCAGAGAAATGTGTGGGATGCCAGATTTGTGAACTCGCATGCTCTGCGAGAAAAGAAAAAAGTTTCAATCCCCAATTCTCTCGGATTCACGCTGTTCGCTTAAACACGTTGGTTGAACCTATCGTCAATGTGGCTCTCACCTGCATGCTCTGTGAAGACCCCGTTTGTGTGAAAGTCTGTGCACCTAAGGCTCTATCCATTGACCAGAACACTGGGCTTGTTATTGTGGATGCTGGATACAGTGGATGTAATGAATGTGGCTGGTGCGGGATCTCCTGCGAGTTTGGTGCCCCAACTCTTCACCCCATTAAGAGAGTTATTACTCTCTGTGACCTCTGTATTAATGACGCCGAGCCTGCTTGCACCCTGGCTTGTCCTAAGGAGGCGCTTAGTCTTGCAGCTATTGGTGACGTCATAGAATTGGTACAAAGCGAAGTTGCAAAGAAAATATTAAAAGATTTCTCACATGCCCGAGAGAACTCAATAAGCCTGTTTGAACGAGTTGGTCGAATTGCAGTGACGCTTCAATCACATCGCCATGAACATTCATCGAGCAGGTAATACACTTTAAACGTCATTCTCAAAAAAACTATTGGTAGATAGTCATTCAACAATTAAAAATAAGGTGGAAAACGAATATGAGTAACTATCAGTTTTTTCCCTACTCTGAATACGCGCTACGATGGCGTAGAGCACAAGATTTAATGCGCGAAAATGATCTTGATGCACTTTTAATTACTGAACCTTTCAATTACCATTATTTTAGTGGATCCACACCTTCTTTTTCCTATGCCCGATGCAACATCATGCTTCTTCAAGAACAGAAACCTGTGATCATTGCCCATGAGTTCGTAGAAGAAAGCACGCGACGGGAGACTTGGGTCAAGGACATTAGACTTTATAATCACCTCATCGACGGTCATCTTCCCTTAATTAAAAGCGTTTTTGAGGATTTGGCACTAGTTGATGGAAGAATAGGTGCGGAATTGGGTTTTGAGCAACGACTAGGATTATCCTATACGGATTTTCAGACAATTAGACACGAGCTTCCACAAGTCACTTTTGTGGATGCTTCGTCTTTATTCTGGAAACTTCGAATGGTCAAGTCGATGGCAGAGATACAATTAGCCCGAAAAGCCTGCCAAATAACCAGTAAAGCCTTTCAAGTGTGTTTTGAAAGCATCGCGACAGGGATGACGGAGAAAGAGATCGGGGAAATTTATATGAGCACAATGACAAAACTGGGAGGCACGCATCCTTGGTGCTTTATCAACTCTGGACCATACAATTACGATGTCATAAGTGGAGCCCCTACAAATCACCAAGTACGGAAAGGCAACATTCTCTGGATCGATGGAGGATGCAACTATCTCGGGTACAACTCAGATTTTTGCCGAATCGCGGTAATGGGCAAGCCTTCAGAGAAGCAGCAAGCCATGTATTCGACAACGCTCCAACTTACCGACCTGTGTATTAAGGCTGTGAAACCAGGTGTTAAAGCTTCAGATATAGCACACATCTGTGCTTTCGAACTTAAGAGGAGGGGGTTGGAGTTAACTTTCAAGGCAGGAAGACTGGGCCACGGTATTGGCTTAATACTTACCGAACCTCCTCACATCGCGAATTATGATTCAACGGTCTTGGAACCAGGGATGATAATCACAATTGAACCGGGCTTCGTCACAGATTATGGAGTTTTCCAAGCTGAAGAGAACATACTAGTCACGCCAGACGGGTTCGAAGTCCTATCAACAGCAAACACTGAGCTAGTACATATCTAATCCGAGTAACGCGCGCGTACTTGTAGAATATTCAGTAAACCACCAGACGGATACTCCCGCGATCATAAAGTACTTCAGCTAGCTAGATGATAAGTTGATTGATTCTACTTTTGGTTTTTAGATGCGCGCGCACTTATAGAAAGTAGGGCTTGGTAGTACGTCTCCACAGTTTCTTTGAATTTATCCATCTCATCTAGCTCGTAATCTTTTGGAATGAAATCGATATTCAGTCCTATTTCGGATGGAGCGGTGAACTCTAAAGAATGAAGCTGCGAAGAAGTCTGACCAAAGACCGGTAATATGCTGAAGCTGAAAACTAAAAAACTAGTTATTGCGATAATTAGCCTTCGTGATAACTGGGTATTAGCTCATATGCATTCTACTCCACTTAATATATAGTTAATTAATTAATTGTGACTTGTTACTCTTAATTGCATTTTCTCTAATATGTATGTGGATTAGCTAGCTCATTTGGAGGAGAGACCGCTATAGAATTTGTGACAAATTGTCAAGGATACTGACGTATGACTTCTCAAGGGTTGCCAGTCCACCCGTTGGGCCACCTTCTTCTACTACGAGGTATTCATTTGGGGCATGGGCTCGACCTCCATGACCGATGCCACCCATCACAAAAGGCAGGTTCAAGGGAGCTCTATTGAACATACAGAAAGGTGCACTACCTGCTACGTGGGGCCATATCTCAGGTGTAAACCCAAAATCCCTATATGTCTTAACGAGGGCTTGTGCAGCAGGCTCCTGGATGCTGGTTTTTGACCAGCCGTATCCTGATTCAAGTTCTCGAATCGTTATCTCGTGAAACCCATGATTATTGAGATGCTGACGGATTTTTGGGATGACCTCGCTAACGGTCATGTCGGGGACAAGACGAACGTCAACTTTAGCTGTGATCTTGTAGGGGAGAACAGTCTTTGTTCCGGGATCAATGTATCCACTCCAGATCCCATCTATGTTAAGCGTGGGAGAGTATAAGTACTTAAGCAATGCCTCTCTTCCGTGAACATCGTCGATAAATCGGTTTACCTTCATTAATTCTTTATCCGCTCCCTCGTCAAATGTCTGCTCCAGCTCATTTAGAAGCGCCTCGTCTTCAGCGCTCGGAGGGACAACGTTCTCATAGAATCCCTCGATAAGAACGGTGTTGCCATCCGTTTCAGTCATGCTGCTTAAGGCTTGTACCATACGCCAGGCGGGGCTGTCCACCCAGGCTTTATTACTCCCATGGATATCGTATTCGGTTGGGCCGAAGCCCCATGTTTTACCATCGAGTTCTAATTCGAAATAGACGATCCCCTTCACACCAAGACTCATAGTGACTTTACCGTTCTGGTTTTGATCCGCTGATGGGAAGAAGACAGCGTCAGCTCTTTGCATTTCACTCATATACTGCTCGATAAACTCCGGGAGGTGTCTACTCCCAAGCTCCTCTTCCCCTTCTGCCACAAAAATCAAGTTGACGGGGATGGTTTCTCCAACAGCTATGATGGAATCACAGGCATTCAGAAACGCACGTAACTCTCCCTTGGTATTGATGGCGCCCCGACTAACAATACACTTTCCAAAGGGATCCAGATCGACGACGCGCCCCCCTAATGGGGGGACTGTCCATCCTGGATCATCGACCGGCTGGGTGTCATACATTAGATAGACGACAATCGTTTTATCTGCACCAGCATCAAAGGTACCAAATACCACTGGATGACCACTCGTTTCCACAATCCTCGATTCCTTGCAACCCAGCGTGTTGAAGTACCCTTTCAAGAGCTCCGCACAATCATGGATCCCTCGGTTCTCAGCAGATATTGATGGTTGCCTCAGGAGCTCCTGGAGCTGGGATAGATGTTCAGGATAGTGATCGTTTATGTAATCGAAGATCTTTTGCTTATTCAACCAAAGTTTCACCGCTGTGAGGTCCAAACCACGTATACTGTAGCTAGCTAAATAGCTATTTATTTAACATACCATTGTAAAGTACGTTTATACTTTTTGAGCGCTCGCGCTAAGAAAGTCTCTCTCAGGTGGGCAACCACCTACCCTTTTTTCTCCTAGCTAGCTACTATTAATTTTAAATATATAGGGCCTACACAGAGATATCATGAAAAAGCTGCTTAACAAACCGGAAGATTTTGTAAGGGAAAGCCTGGAAGGCGTAGCATTAGCTCACTCCGATACTGTTAAGGCGCATTTTGAACCGAACTTCCTATACCGGGCCGATGCCCCCGTGTCCAGCAAGGTAGCCATTATCTCTGGAGGGGGTAGTGGACACGAACCGATGCATATCGGTTTCGTTGGGAAAGGAATGCTAGATGCCGCCTGCCCCGGCGAGGTTTTTACTTCACCGACTCCCGACCAGATACTGGAGGCAGCTAAATTAGTTCACCGCGGTAAAGGCGTTCTTAGTATTGTCAAGAACTATAGCGGTGATGTTATGAACTTTCAAATGGCTGGCGAACTTTTGTCTTCTGAAGAATTTCGTTTTATCAATGTTTTAATCGATGACGACGTTGGTGTCAAGGGAGGTCTTTCTACTCAGGGTAGACGTGGAGTCGGCACTACCGTATTTGCCGAGAAAATCTGTGGCGCAGCTGCCGAGGACGGATACAGTCTAGATGACCTGGTGACGCTATGTCGTAGGGTCAACCTTAGCGGACGGAGTATGGGTGTAGCCCTCTCCTCCTGTACAGTTCCGGCAAGTGGCGTCCCTACCTTTGAACTGGGCGATAGTGAAATGGAGGTCGGGATAGGTATTCACGGTGAGCAGGGGCGTGAACGCATGCCAATGATGAACGCGGACTCTATTACCGAACTTCTTTCCCTATCCATAACAGAGGATCCAGCTTATAAGCGCTCTCTGCCCGAATGGGATGAGGGAACCTGCACCTGGATAGACAGGAAGGTTACGAGTCAACCCTTTAAGCCGGGTGATCGGGTTCTTGCCTTTGTGAATGGTATGGGAGGTACCCCACTTGCCGAGTTGTATGTTGTCTATCGTAAGCTATTTGAAATCTGTCGGGAGAAAGGGCTTGAAATAGTTCGGAGCCTCGTCGGTAATTATATAACATCACTGGAGATGCAAGGGTGTTTCATTACATTACTCAAGACGGATGATGAATTAACACGGCTCTGGGATTTGCCAGTAAAGACACCGAGCCTTCGCTGGGGTATATGATGTGGTAACTAAGGAGCAGATAATTAAATGGTTGAAACTCGCTGCAAATGTGATGCAAGAGAATAAGGAATGGCTGACACAGCTTGATGCCGCAGTTGGTGACGGTGAGCATGGTATTAATATGGCTCGCGGTTTTCAGAAAGTCTCCAGCCATTTACCATCGGTGGCTGATGAGGATATCGGTAGTATTTTGAAGAGCACCGGGGCGATACTTTTGTCTGCCATTGGCGGCGCCGGTGGCGTAATATTTGGTACCTTCTTTATAGAAGCCGGCAAAGTGACCTCGGGTAGGCAGGAGTTGGGCTCGGTGGATATCGCTGCTTTTCTCAAGGCGGGGCTATCTGGAGTCATTAAGCGTGGTGGAGCGCAGGTAGGTGATAAGACTATGGTGGATGCTCTAGCACCGGCGGTGACCGCCTTCGATCGCTCCTTAGAAGATGGGGCAGACACTACTGAAGCTCTTGGGCAAGCGGTAGCTGCCGCCCAGGTTGGAATGACAGAGACGACTCACCTAGTAGCTAAAAAAGGCCGGGCCAGCTACCTTGGAGAACGGAGTATTGGCCACCAAGACCCAGGAGCCACCTCATTATATCTCATTCTCAAGGCATTATACGATGCAGTCTAGCTAGCTTATGGTTATTTGACTAGTATTAGTCCAAATAAGTTTGCCTGTTCGTCTCGACTCTTGACTACGTTGAGGTTGAATCCCGCGCGTCGAACGGTGGTGTATACGTCGATGCCACATGCTTCCATGGATGGCCTGGCGAGTTTAGGATGTACACAGTCCTCTAAGGTACATTCGTTGCAATAATGACATGTACTATAACCAAGTCCAAAAGCCGAGTGGTATCCCATGAGAAATGCTTCTCTTTCTAATTTTGAAGCCACGTCGGTTGGAGCCTTGAAGTCATCTCGTGTGTGGGGTTCAAACCGTAAGAGTATCGCCAAGCTGTAACCGTCAAGAACTTTTCTGAATTCATCAGGGGTTGGGGTGTATGGTGGACACGTTAACTTTTTTCCGTAACGCGCGCATCCGTATTGGCACTTCATCCTAACCCAGTTACCAACCGCGACCTCGTCAACATCAATTACCTGTGCGTCTCTAGCACCGAGTTTTATGGCTAGTTGACAAAGATGCGTTAAATCTTTGGTTTGTTTCATAACGTCTACCTTTCATATTTGGTGGATTAGTTAAAGATATATGATTTATTGCTGAGGATCATAATGCTAACTAATAGTTAGCTAGCCACTAGCCTTTGGCCTGCGACTCGTAGCATATCTAGCTTATGTATTTTCGATTTCTGGGTTACGGGTGTCAAGTCGAATATCGTGAACTTGAGACGTCTCAGGTATATCTCGAGATTGTGTAAGGCGTTGACTGCTCCTCCGCCAGAACCTCCTGCAGTCGCTATGCCGATGACGGGTTTACCAATCAATGGTGAGTCTGGATTGCTGCGTTCACATCTGCGCCACCTGTCAAGGAATCTCTTGGATGACTCGCTTATGTCCCCGAAGTAAACTGGTGTACTGAAGACTAGTGCGTCTGCCTCGTTGATCATGCTCCTCAGCTTCTGAAAATCATCCTTTATCATGCAGATCCTTTTTGTCCGACAGGTTCCCCAACCTCGACCGTTCAGATTGTGAGCCTCGCATGATCTAATGTTTAATTGGTTCAAGTGAACCAGCGTCGTTTCCGCGCCTTTGCCTTCAGCCCCATCTAAGACCGCCGTCGCTAACAAGCTTGTCAGTCCGTCAGTGTTAGGACTGGATTGAATCCCTATGACCTTCATTCATTTCTCCTCCTAAGGAAAGGATAATCAACCTAGGAAATAAAGGACTTTCCATTCAGAAATTCATCAAGCCTATCCAACGACCACCCCTATGTAACCATTGGCTTGAGGTCCATCCCTAGCTAGCTAGAAAAGCGCGCGCGCGACGTATAATACGTCAATTGCTGACGTATCGAAAATAAAGATGAATCTGATTGATTTAAGGGCCTTTTTCAATAGTAAATCGAACAGTTATAACATCTAGCTTGCTGGTTACACCTTGAACGTAACATTCGCATCAAGAGGAAAGATCGGTCGTGGCGCATATTTGTACTGAAATGATTCCAGGTGTGACGAGGCTGCTCCTGGTCCATCAACGATGATAATCCTTTGGGCAAAGGACTCATATGCTGCGCGAAATCCGAATGGTGATTTGACGACTACGATCTTGGCATCCCGAGGCTCTAATCCCACGCTTCGATATAATGATGGGTCATGACCTGGTCCACCGATTTCGCTGATAATGATGGATATGTTGCCGACTTCGATGACGGCGGTTCGACCCATATTCGCGTTGACACCCTGACTCATTGGTCCAGTGATCGTAAATTTACCGTCGGTAATTCGTTTCACGCGTCCATGGACTGTGACTGGTGGGTTATTGCGTGTGAAGAGTTTTCCCCCGACAGCGAGTTGAATTTCAGCATTAACTCCAACCTTGATTGCGGCGGCGACTGCTTCGGGATCGACGATCGTTAATAACGCGGTTCCTTGAAATTGTGTCGTGAGTAGGGCTTGTAGAATAGCAGTACTATCGCCACGCGCACCTGAATTCGTGGCATCCGCGCGGTCAGCCAAGATAATTGGGCCACCATCGATCGCTAACGCCATCTCGACCGCCTCACGAGGCGATGCTTGTCGTTTTGGCAGGAACTCGAGTCGTTTTTCCCAGATACCACGAGCCAAGTCATCAGCTAAACCCTGGGCTAATGATGGGTCGTTATCGGTTACGACAACTGTATCCCACCCCAATTCGGGGGTATCGACTAATGCGACAGGAAAGACACAGGCTGAGAGTACAGTATCTGTCTGTTCAAGGACGGCTATCCGATCAAAAAAAGGGGCTAATGGGTGTCCTGGAGTCGTGCAGAGGTCGCCCTGCG
Source organism: Candidatus Bathyarchaeota archaeon (assembly GCA_030670615.1). Taxonomy (GTDB): domain Archaea; phylum Thermoproteota; class Bathyarchaeia; order RBG-16-48-13; genus DAOVBJ01. The sequence continues at coordinate 11,004 of DAOVBJ010000014.1, forward strand.
GGATCATGGGCAGTTTTCGCCTACCCATGGTCGGGGTTATTGTGCCTCGAACGGTTTTAAAGAGTATTTTTGCAGCTTGATATCCCGTTTCAAGCATATCGATATGAGGCTCGGTATGATAACCCACTAGCGCCGTGACCGATGTCATGATTCGTTGGGTAATGTTTGCATGATGATCTAAACTGATGACGAGTGGTATTGTTTTGCCCCATTCGTCTCGAATTGCGGTCAGTAAGTCGCCTTCAACATCATATTCATCGGTTGCAGACATGGCGCCATGAAGCGACAAAAGAATGCCATCGAGAGATCCCGTGTTCCGCAGTTCTTGTAACAATCGTTGCTTCAGAAACTGGTGGGTTTCCCGATCACATATTCCACTAGGCCACGCATCGGCTCTTATGGTCGGTAATAACTCTACATCTGGCTCTTCTTGTGCAGCGTGGATGAAGCCGCCGAGTTCTCCGACGTTTTCACATTGTGTTATGATCTCATTACCATAGAGTATGTCCATGGCTTTAAAATTTCTTAACGTCGTTGGGATGGGGTTAAATGCGTCGGTCTCCTGCCATAATCTACCAATCGCTATTCTCACAGGATCACATCAAAACGGGTGTATGTGAGCGTAGTATTATTACTTATCTAGCGCGCGCTAGGGGACACCCTTCACATGTGTTTTCGGATTAGCATCATGTCGTTGTAGGTATAGGCCTATTCGAAGACCGATTCTACCAACTGTCTAGTTAGTTAATTTTTAGAAGGCTTACAGAAATAATTGTATGCCTTCTATCTCAATACGTTAACGAGG
>DAOVBJ010000069.1 GCA_030670615.1 Candidatus Bathyarchaeota archaeon
CCGTACATCGACCTCTTCAATGTTCTTCTGCCACCATTGTTACTGCACTCGTTTATCTTAGGAATCGTCGCTGGAAAAATCATGAAAGGACGAGTGTCAGCCGGCTTCAAACACTCGATAGTCATGGTGCTCGTCGGCCTAGCGGGCATCTGGTTGATGTCAAATATGTCAATCAACTTTGGCATAGGAGGCGGCTGAACTGAAACGAAGGAAACGGGGTAACCGGGGTGTATCACTCATCATCTCCAGCATCATCATGGCCGCCATGGTCCTAGTGATCGGCGCCAGTGTCTGGAGCTTTGCCACCAGCGCCAGTTCCATCATAAGTACCAACTACTATGAAGAGGTAATGGAGTCCGTCGAGAAGGTTAAGGAACGATTCGTCATCGAGAACACAGGCGTCGACAATGCCACTAACACATTGAGGATTTGGATCTATAACTATGGACCCATCGACCTCACAATCGATCTGATTCGCGTCACCGGAGGAAACAATATTTCCTCTCAATCCGTTAATATATCTATATCTGCTGATGAGTTTAAACTGATCACTTTAGAGCCAACGGAAATTTCGCTCATGCGTGGTTTAAGCGTAACCATTGAATTAAGAAGTAGTAGAGGGACCAAAGCCTATGATTCAATCCACATATCGTAAAAAAGCTAAGAGAGGAATCTCAACCGTCCTTGGCGTGCTCTTAATGGTTGGCATCCTCTTCACAACCATCATTCCTCTCTTCATATACGTGAATAGCGTCAACAACTACTACGATACAACCGTTGTCAACATGGGCATCGCCGATCAGGAACGCGGTATGGAAGACGTAATTGTCTACGCTTTTGGGCGCGATGAAAGTTACGACATAAATGTGCTACTAGTCAACGAGGGTTCGATATCCGTAAACATTACCCGTATCTGGGTGATGAGCATGGACTTGCAGAGAATCAACATTTTCACTTCGGAGAACGTGTCCGCTGCCCTAAACGCTCATGATCTTCCCCTCCAACTCAATCCATCAGACCAAGCAACGATCGAGAACCTTACCCTCACCCTCTGGATGATCTTGGATGACCCTGACAAAGATGTCTTCAATATCGAGATCACGACGGCACGGGGAAATGTCTTTCCCTCCGATACGAATCCCCTTAGCTACAACGCGGGGAGTTGGGGCACGGGAATGAACTGGCCGTGGCTTGAAATCATCGTCCGCTCCGATGAGGGTCAAGATGACTTTCAGGTCGATGTTGTTGGCAACAGCAACAATTACACCAAAACTATATCTTCCGAGCACGTTCTCGGCGACTACTTTACCATCATTCCTGTCTTTAAAATCGGAGATTACAATGTAACCGTAACGAAAACAACGCAAAAAAGTAGTCCCGTTGAGCTTGGCACAGAAATCCTTGTTGTTACGGAGATATATCCCATTTCTATGGCCATTTTCATAGATCCTGACTGAGATGTATCCCATTGCTATGGTTATTTTTATAGCTCCCTCACTCTCATGAAAAGAAGAGACTAAGAGTCTTACTCCACCTAATAGGTTTAGTAAAGAAAAACAATGTTTAGTTAGTGATCTTTCCCTCAACGATCTTGTCTTTTAGAACGCCTAATTCTCTTGAGAGAAATGTTTTAACCTCATCCGGCACAAGATTATAGTTTAGTTCAAAGAGGTACTCTGTTTCTTTGAAAACGGTTCTTGAGCTTTTAATAGAGAGGGTTAGTCCACACTTGAGCTTGCCCTCGATGAGGAATTGGAATGCGTCGATGTGGTTCATAACATCTTTGTCGATGGTGAAGCTGGACGGCTCCTCCACCACCTTGAACGTGGTGTGGGGGAGGGTCTCCTCGTACATGAAGACGCCTTCGTCCACCAGCGTGTAGACGTGGAAGCGGTTTCCTTCCACCTCGAAGGCGACCATCGTCGCGTTTTGACAGGTACCCTTAAACTCGCTCCACTTACTGAAGATGACTTGGGGCGCTCTCTTGCGAGGCGGAGCTTCCTCTATTTTGGTTTCCTGTGCAACTTCGGTGGGACTGGGTTCCCCCGTTTTGACTTCCTTGAATGCCTGCTCGAGACGATAAGAGATCTCGTCCAACCGCTTCTCATGATCCTTGAGGGCGTTCATTATCAGATCGAGGGCATCCATCTTCTCGCGATATCCGGAGTTGGACTCCATACAACCCAGCCTCTTCCTTTATACAGGGTACAATCGCCTTATCTTATAAAGGAACACTAAAACAATATCCGAAACAAAATTACGAAGTTCAAACCTTGATCTACTAACAATAAATCAAACGAGGAAGCTGTATCTTACACGATTTACCAAAAACGTGGAATCTAACATTTTAAGTAAGTAACCTACGAAATAAGTGGTGTGAGCTACGAAAGTGTTAGCTGCATCGAAGTATTATGTTGATCGCTCGGGGGATTAGGCTTAAATACGTTCCTCACACCACCATTTTTGAGGGTGTTTTATGAAAATAACGAGTGTGGAACCACTGGTTTCCGCGCCTCCCCAAGAATTCGTGTTTGCAAAGGTGACCACGAGTACTGGCTTAGTGGGTTACGGAGAGGCAGCGGCAGATGGAGCCTCAAAGGTTCGAGCTGCAAGTATAGCGCGTATGGGACAGACCATCATTGGGATGAATCCCCTAAACACAGAGATGATTTACCAGTCCCTGTACCGATTCTCGTTCTTCGGATGGCCCCCCGAGGAGCTCATGAGATGCATCGGTGCCATCGACGGGGCGTTACTCGACATCAAGGGAAAGGCCCTTAAAACCCCCGTCTACAATCTCCTGGGGGGGAAGTTCCGGGACAAGATCAAGCTGTACTGCCACATCTGGATCCCGCGAGAAGAACGTAAACGATCCGAGAAAGTGACCCCGGAGATGCAGGCCGAGGGAGCGCTACGCCAGGTGAAGCATGGGTTTGAGGTGGTCAAGTTCGACCCCTTCACCACGGTGTTCAACCAAGAGGTGGGCGCGTCGATGAAGGGCTTCGTTAACATTTTTCAGGGGATGAACTATCCACGGAAACTCGTACCCAAGGCCATCGAAATGGTTAAAGCTGTAAGGGAAGCCGTTGGACCTGAGATAGGGATTTGCCTTGACTTTCACGGACGGCTGGACGTAGAGTCCGCTATCAGAATAGGTCGGATCCTAGAACCCTTCAACCTCTTCTTCTACGAGGAACCTCTCCCACCAGGCGACGACGAAGAACTCGCGTACGTGCGAAGTCGGGTGAACATACCAATTTGCTGTGGAGAACGCCGCTACACCCTCCGAGACTTCCGCCGCCTCTTCGAGCTGCAGGCGACCGACATCATCATGCCAGACCACGCCCGCAACGGTGGCATCACCCAAATAAAGAAGGCAGCCATCCTGGCAGACACCTTCCGCATACCCATAGCACCCCACGTCGTGCCCACCAGTCCCCTCAACGCAATCATAGGTGCTCATAATATGGCCTCAATACCCAATTTTCTCATTCATGAAAACATGGGGCCTCAAAGGATGAATTTATATGCCGACCTCGTAACTCCTCAAGTGCTTCCGGAGAAAGGACATCTTCGTGTCCCTAATAGACCCGGTTTGGGTGTAGAATTAGTTGAAGATAACTTAGAAAAAGAAAGAAGTCTTTAACGTAATAGGCTAAGTTGCCTAAAAATCAAGCTGTAGGGACTTAAAGCGAAGAGGATAAAACTGATTCAACGTGGATACACAAGATCTCTGACAACTATATCGCGATGCAATCAAAGAATACGACAGATCCAACGAAAGGGTCTGTATTTCACAATACCCGATTGGAAACCATACTCTTTTTCAAAAAAACGTTTTGTAAAAGTAAAATAAAAAAAGGGATAGAGTGAGTGGTTCTGTAGAGGCAGATTCAGTTTACTACGTTATTGGTTTACCTTACTTTCGTCTTGTTTTGCTAGTATCTATCCTTGAGTGTGTATGATGGGTGAAGAACGACGCCACCCTTTTCGACTTCATACATCGATGTGTCTACTCCAACGCTATCAGATGTGTCCATTAAACTCTTCCAGATTGCATCGTCAAGGGGGATTCCACTTTTGGTTCTCCGCTGTTCTGTATTGAACTCTGGTTCACCCGGTATTAGAATTTCCTTGAAGCCTTTCGCCAGTTTGGATGATTTAATATCTGCTACCATGTCATCCATGCTCTTCTTGAACTCGTCTATTGAGGTAAATGCGGATATGTCAATTACTCCTAAAAACACGCCAACAGGACGATGTCTCTCAAAGTTATATGCAGCGATTAAGGGTCCGGTTAGAACGCTGAGGAACATAGATAAAGCATACCCCTTGTACCCAAGCCCTGTCTGCCCTAAGGGCAGCTGTGCACCTCTTCTCGAACCGTAGCTAGGATCATCCGTCGGATTCCCCTCATCGTCAATGAGCCATCCTGGAGGAACCTTCATACCTCTCTCTATTAGGATAGACAGTCTACCCCCAGCAATAGGTCCCAATGAAAAGTCCATAACGAAGGGACTGCCCTGACCTGTTGGTATGGCAACACTTATGGGATTTATGGGCAACTTGCGTTCTATGCCTCCCCACGGCGCAACAAAGACGCCTCCTGGTTGACTAGCTATACCTATCATGTCTTGCTCCAGTGCCATCTCAGGCCATCTCCCCACTCGCCCAATATGCCCTAGCCTGTGGATTCCTGTGAAAGCGATACCGATCTTCTTAGCCTTCTTGATTGTTAGTTCCATTGCTTGTCTTGCAATTGAGTACCCGAAGCCGCCAAACCCGTCTACGATGGTGACTGCGGGAGTCTCTTTCAAGATCACCATCTTAGCACCAGGCTTAGTTCTCCCTGCTTGGACACCCTTTACATATCCTGGAACTTGCTGAATTCCATGGGAATCAACGCCTTTCATGTTCGCTCTGACCAGACAGTCCGTGACCCACGCCGCCTCATCTCCTGAAACCCCAGCCGCCTCGAAGACTCTACACCCGTAGTCCATTAACACTTCTTTTTTAACGGTTATCATCTAGATCTCACACACGTTTTATTGAGTACTGACCTTTAAGCCTTCTACGCTTTATAAATATTTATCCTGCTTTAATCGTGCGTCGCTTTATTCATTGACCTTGAAAACCTTAGCCTTGTACTTGCGTTGTGAATACGTCGCTATAAGGTATTCTGGACGAGGTCAAATAAGAGTGGGGCTTCCGACAAAATCGGAAACGTATCTAGATAGCGCCCCGGTGAAAGTGTCGGTGGCTTCGAATCGCCCGTCGGGAATTGGCGATGGAACGCGTATGTTAAGCTGTGTCACATATACCCGTATTCAAGGATTCGCGTTTCAAGTCCAAACTTCTTTTTTAGTAAGATAGCTAAGTAAATATTAATAGTGATTACACCCGAAGTAAGCGAAGGGTGTAAAAAAAAGGGTGCAGCTAAGCGTTTCCTTATCCCGATCCCGCCTCAACCGGCCATAAGAAACGCTATGGCAAAAGTAGCGGAGAGAGAAGACCGGGGATTACCCATAATTGACTTCACCAGCGGAAACGTTGGAAAACTACCACATTACCTGAAACTGTTCTCTAAAATGGAGATCGAAGTAAACAAGACGCTTCCCGACGAACTGCAAGAATATTCCTCCTGCATTATTTCGAGTCTGAACACGTCTTTCAATTCGAATCCCCTGG
>DAOVBJ010000121.1 GCA_030670615.1 Candidatus Bathyarchaeota archaeon
ATGATAAAAGTACAAAGAAGGAGGAAAAGACCATAATGGGTACCCGAAAGAAATTGGTCTTCTTCCCTTAGTACCATATATCCTTTTCAACTTATAAGATAAACAGAAAAGAAGATTAGAGCCTTACTTTCGAATTTATGACCTATCCCTCACTAGATAGTTTGTGGTTCTGCTAGCTATCTCGAAAAATAGTGACAAGAAACCTGTCAGAACTTTTTTATCGCTCTATATAACTTACTTTATTGGGTATGCGATTGGTAACCTATAACGGCGTCAATCATCTTGCCATGGCCACCGGGGACATGGATAGCACCACCGGTTTTGGCGGGATTTACTTGGCATGAGGTTAGTTGCAGGGCTGGGGAGACCTGGATTCAGACACTACTTTTTCCAGCTTTCCGATACTGATTTAGTTGCTTTTTTTGAATGGCCCGATATCAAGGCCGTGCCCCATAAGGATCATGGAGAACCCGTCAGAGGCCCCTTCATCTTCGATCACGTTTCTTTCGGGGTGGACACCGAAGCTGATCTTTGGGAGTTGAAGGACAAGCTTGAAGCAGCTGGCTTCGACGTTTCAGAGGTCATTGACCACGGATTCATTCACTCCATCTACTCTTTTGACCCCAACGGGATTCCCATCGAATTCAGCGCCAATGTTCCGGGACGAGACGTCAGGAAAAAACCCACCATTGTTGACGCAAATCCTTCCGATGTGACGCTTGAAGGACCGGAACCTCTTCCCGATAAATGGCCCGAAGTAAAGACGCCTACCCCTAACTCGATGAAGACCGTGTATCTCGGAGCCGGTAGCGAACTCTTTCACGGAAAAAAGAAAGAGGAGTAGAACCAGAACCTCAACTAAAACAAAAGGAACGGCTATAGCTAGCTATAAAATAACGTAAGAGCCTGTTCCTTCTAATCCCTTTTTTCCTTTCGGGTGGATCTGGCGGAAAATCTACATTCAGTGCGCTGGTTTTCAGTGGTTTGTCTTACGAATGGATGATGTCCTGAAGGCAGTTGTTCAAATCGTTTAACTAACAGGCTAATACACGGGTAAAATATCCGCGATCTCGAGGGTTTCGTCATATGAAGTCTATTCTTGAAAGATTCTTCACTGAGCACGCCTTCATTATTTTATCCAGGTTTTCTTCAATCCTGTTCATTCCTTCCTCGAGAAGTTCCATGGATGTGGCGCATGAGATTCTGAAGTTATTGGCGCCAGCAGATCCGAATGCTGACCCTGGTATTACGCCTACTTTAGCAATGTTGAGAAGGGCATAGGTTAAGTCTATACAGGATTTGGCGATGTTCTTCACGGATGGAAATAAATAGAATGCCCCTTCAGGCTCATTTATTGTGAAGCCCATGTCTTTCAATCTTTTATAAGTATAATTAACTCGCTGTTTGTAGGCGTTTTTCATTGTTTCTACGCTTTTTTGACTTCCGTTGAGAGCGGCTATTGCGCCATATTGAGCGAAGGTGTTGAGGGAAAGATTCACGTAGTTCTGCGCGATTTTTATCGTGTCTATAAGAGGATTATGTGTGGCAACCCAGCCAATACGCCAACCCGTCATGGCGTACGTTTTCGAGCAGGAACTCATTGAAATCAGGTGATCATTGTCATTTGCCCATTGACTTATAGAATAGTGTTTTTCAAATGCTAGACTCTCATAAACTTCGTCGTGTAAAACAAAGAAGTGTCCGTCTTGCGATAAATCGGAGATCGCTTTAAACCATCTTTCGGAGTATACTCCACCAGTGGGGTTGTTGGGGGAAATAACGATTACGGCTTTTGTCTTATTCGTTAACACTTCTTCAATTTCAGCTATATCTGGCTTGAACTTATTTTCGAATTTGCCTTCTACAAAAACGGGTTTAGCTCTAAAAATTCGAACATATGACGGGTACATCACGTAATAGGGGTTGATTATGACAACTTCGTCTTCTGGCTTAAGTATTGAGAAAAGAGTTGTAAAGATCCCACCTGATGAGCCCTGACTTACGCATATCTCTTCCGGGTCAAAGGTTGCTTTATAAAGTCTCTCATATCTTTTAGCTATTGCTTTTCTTAGTTCGTGTATGCCGTAGCTTGTCGTGTAATGGGTTTCTCCTTTCTTAAGAGCTTCAATTGCAGCGTCCACTATATGTTTCGGCGTATCAAAGTCGGGGTCCCCCAAAGTCAGGTTTATTATGGATTTATCTTTTGAAATTCTGTTGAAAACCTCTCTGATGGGACTCGGTTTGATAAAGCTAAAATAAAAAGATTCTTCATGCATGAATCAAACCATCTTTAAACCCCTCGGAAACGTTTGATACATCAAAAGCTAGTTCTCCTGTTTATTAAAGAATAGTGGTTAAGTCATCCTTGAGACATGGGAACAAAGCATAAATTGTCTGGCATTTATACAGTTATTTGGTTTCTATGGCTAAATGGAGATGTACCGTCTGCAATTATATTTATGATGAGACGAAGAAAGGAGTAAGGTTTAATGATCTGCCTTCGGACTGGTTCTGTCCTATCTGTGCTGCACCCAAATCAGCCTTCGTGTTGATGGGTTCAGGACGTGTAGAGGAGGAGGATGCGTACGCTCCAACAGTCGCTGACAAAATTGTTAAACAGTTAACTGAGTTTGGTGTGGAATATGTCTTTGGCATTCCTGGAGATTCTATTCTGCCTCTAGTGGATGCACTTAGCAAGCAAGACGATATCAAATTTATGTTGACTCGACATGAGGAGACAGCCGCCTTCATGGCTTCTGCTTACGCGAAGCTCACTGGTAAGTTGGGTGTGTGTCTTTCAATAGCCGGTCCCGGTGCCACCAATCTTATCACCGGTCTGGTGGACGCCGCAACTGACAGGGCTCCAGTTCTTGCTTTACTGGGTCAGGTAGCACAAGTCCACCTCGGCAGCGAGTCTCTACAAGAGATTGATGAGATAGAGATATTTGCTCCATTCACTGTGTTCCATGAAGCTATTTCAAAACCAGCCCAAGCCATAAATCTGACCGTGTTAGCGGTAAAGAACGCTTACCTGAGACAGGGCGTGTCTGTATTAAGCCTTCCAACAGACGTGCTTTCAGAGACTCTTAGAGATACGATCTGGAAGCCTGAGGAGCATCTTTTTCAACAGAAAACTGTGCCGTCTAAGAACGATGTTGAGAAAGCGATTAAACTCATTCATGAAAGTAGAAAGCCCCTCATCTTTGGTGGATGGGGGATAAGAGACTGTGGCGCTGAGGTGTTACAGCTAGCTGAGAAGATCTCTGCACCAATCGCCACAACAACTCGTGCTAAAGGCGTCATCCCAGAGTCACATCCACTGGTGGTTGGTGTTCTGGGTTCAGTGGGCACACACTTCGCTGTAAAAGCTATCGCCAATGCAGATCTTGTCATCGTCATCGGCTCAGGTTTTAGACAAAGGAATTTGCTTCCGAAACTACCCATCATCCAGATAGACGTCGACGGAGTGAAGCTGGGAAAAAGCTTCCCAATAAGCTGTGGTCTGATAGGAGACGCCAAGACTACAGTCCAAATGATACTGGATGGAGTGTCACAAAAGGAACCCGATGGGGACTATTTTAAGGACATCAGTAAGTTAAAGGAAGAGAATCGCAGGGAGATAATGGAGGAAGCTCTTGATAGGTCAGTTCCTATTCATCCGGGCTTTGTCATCCAAACTCTGAAGAAATACGCCAAGAAGGACGCCATCATCACTGTAGATTCGGGTGATCATACCTATTGGTTCTATAAGAAGTACATATGTGATGAAGAGAGAACCCTACTATCATCAAATATGGCGAGTATGGCCTTTGCCTTACCCGCAGCGTTGGCGGCTCAGATAGCTTACCCAGATAAGCAGGTGATAGCTGTGAATGGGGACGGGGGCTTCAGCATGCTAATGGCTGACTTTACTACAGCTGTTCATAACAACCTACCTGTGAAGGTAATAGTATTCAATGATAGTATGCTTAAGAACATCGCTAAGGAGCAGCTCCTCTACGGCTACCCTGAGTTCGGCACTCACTTCGTAAATCCCGATTTCGCTGCTTTCGCAAGCTCGTGTGGTGGGGAGGGATACCGAGTCGAAACCCCTGAAGAACTGGAAAAGGCTCTTGTACATGCCTTCGCAACCGATAAACCCGCCCTCATCGATATCATAGTTGACCCCAAGAAGATGGCACCAATTATCAAGACTGCTGAAGATAACTGAAAAA
>DAOVBJ010000047.1 GCA_030670615.1 Candidatus Bathyarchaeota archaeon
AAACCCTCTCCCCAACTTCCCTTTCCTGCTCCATGGCTGAGGGAGATGCCCTTCAGACAGTACGAGGTGAACGTGGTCGTTGACAACGCTAACCTTAAGGGGGCTCCAGTGGTCATGGAACAAAACCCCGTCTATCAAAACCTCTTCGGAAGAATCGAGAAGGAGGCTCAATTCGGCGTCTTAACCACGGACTTCACCATGATCCGCGGAGGATCCCTCCATAACGCCAATGGTGGATACTTGGTGCTGCCTGTGGAGGACCTGTTACGCAACCTCATTTCCTACATCTCCTTGAAGAGAGCGTTGATGAATAGGTGCATCCGTATCGAGGAGGCAGGGGAACGCATGGGCTTCATCACCACGAAGGGTCTGCGACCGAAGGAGATCCCCCTGAGCGTCAAGGTGGTCCTAATAGGGCAGCCCACCCTCTATCAACAGCTCTTTGCCCTGGACATGGACTTCCGGGAGCTCTTCAAAGTCAAGGCGGACTTCGACACCACCATGGATCGAACCGACGAGAACATGCGGAAGTACGCGGCCTTCATCTGCACCTTCTGCGGAAAAGACAACCTTAAACACCTAGACACCTCGGGCGTCGCCAAAGCAATTGAGTACGGCTCCAGACTGGCGGCGGATCAAGAGAAGCTTTCCACGCGGTTTGCTGAAGTCGCCGACGTCATTCGAGAAGCCAACTTCTATGCCACACAAGACGACTCAACCTACATCAGCGACCAACACGTGAAGAAGGCCATCGAAGAGAAAACCTACCGCTCCAACCTCGTCCAAAAGCGGATTCAAGAGATGATCCAGCGAGGCATCCTCCTCATCGACACCGAGGACGCGGTCGTGGGTCAGGTGAACGGCCTCTCCGTCATGAGCCTCGGCGACTTCGCCTTCGGCGCCCCCTCCCGCGTCACCGCCAGCATCGGGCTGGGACGGGGCGGCGTCATCGACATCCAACGCGAAGCCCGACTCGGCGGCCCCATCCACACAAAGGGCGTCATGATCTTGAGCGGCTACCTGACGGACAAGTACGCCCAAGACAAGCCCCTGAGCCTCACCACCCGCCTCGTCTTCGAACAGAGCTACGGCATGGTGGACGGCGACAGCGCATCCAGCACCGAGTTGTACGCCATCCTCTCCGCCCTCTCAGGCATCCCCCTCACTCAGAGCCTCGCGGTCACGGGCTCCGTGAACCAGAAGGGGGAAGTGCAAGCCATCGGCGGCGTGAACGAGAAGATCGAAGGATTCTTCGAGGTCTGTAAAGCCAAGGGATTTACGGGGAAGCAAGGCGTGCTCATCCCCGCGAGTAACGTACAAAACCTCATGCTGAAGGAAGAAGTAGTAGAGGCTGCACAAGAGGGTAAGTTCCATATCTACCCAGTGCAAACCATTAACCAAGGCATGGAGGTTCTCACGGGAGAACGGGCGGGTACGAGGCAACCCGACGGAGCCTTCGAAGAAGGAACCATCAACCACCTCGTGGATAAACAGTTGAGGACAATGGCAGAGAGGCTGAAGGACTTCCCAGAATTCGTTGTAAAGCAGAGGCGAGAGTAGAAAAACCAAATCATCCGAAACACGATAGGGCATCTATTTATGTCAATCAACGTCTCTGGTAGCCACAGGAAAACCCCACGCCGCTCAGTTTGGTGAAAAATGGGGGATCGCGGTGTGTTCTAAGGCCACAGTGAAAAAGAGGATTCTAGCTACTCGTGGACAAGGCGACAACACATAAGGGAGTACAGGGGCGTACCTGAATGGTCGTGGTTAAAGGTTAGTGCCGAGGCGGGGCGTTTCGGCTTTTAGCTTTCGAACCCCGGATCTCTGGATTTCTCCAGATGGAAGAGCCCGTTTATGTCTCTATGAGTCCAGCGCTCTAACCAGGCTGAGCTACCCCGGCACTCTAATGAAGGCTGGCATCCTCAATTTAATCTTTCTCATTAACTTCCTCCTTGTGTGAGGACCAGACCTCCTGTGTCCAAGTGTATTGAACGGATAAGGGGGTCTCGTTCTTCGCATGAACGTGTACGAGTCGTTCATCCGAGTGAGTGAAGAGGCGTTTAATCGTTGACATGCTCCGTTCCATCGGGATGCTGAGTGGAGCTACATGAGAAGCCTTTTAGGGTAAGGAAGAAATAGGTCGGGTATCGAAAGAGAAGAGGTGCGGCGTCTCAATGCGGGGTAAAGGCCATTTGATGCTGGCGATCCCCCTTTACGTTCTCAGCGTTAAATACCTCTCCCGAACTCCTGAACTCTTATTATCTCCGTTTTTCGCCTTTTACTGTCTCACAACAATGGTGGGCGCCCTTTTCCCCGACATAGACTGGGCCATCGACAGAGTTATCTCGGGATTTGGCCATCGAAACCCTCTCACGCACTCTCTGCTAGGACCTCTGCTCCTCTACATCCCGCTATTCAGCTACAAGGTTTCCCATCCCCTGCTCATCAACTCCTATAACGCCTTCACCTTAGGGATTGCGACTCATCTATTCGGCGACTTAATAAAAACAGGCAACTTGACATGGATTAAGTCGAGAAAACTAGAACATGTGTGGTACGTCCTGAACGGAATCATGTTGGCAGTCCTCTTATACATGACCGATTTCCTCGAGGTCCTCCATCTTGGAGCGTCAACCATTAACTTCATCAACCCATTCTCCTGAAGATGATGCGTTGTGATCGGGCTTCCCTTAGAGAAGGAGCGGAACCACGAAGTCGGGGTAAGCTGTCCCCCATCCTCCAGACCTGTCTCGGTCATTTGTCATTGCTTCATGCGTGACGTCGTGGTTTAACGCCCATAGACGACCTCCCTTCTCAAATTCAGGGAGACTCGACGTGGGCTGCTGCCTGAAGACGAGTGACGCTACCTCGCCAGGGTGAAGCCAACTAAACAGGTGCCGACTGCGCCTTCTTCCACCGAGACATCTAACATTCTCTTGATCAGGACGTCCCCTTCTGTTGAGGGCGTTCCAAAGACGCTACATTTGACGCTGGGGAGGCCTTGAAGCTGAATAGCCTCTCGAGGAGGGTATATGATCCGGAGTTTACTCCTCTCAGCAGGATCTTTTGGAAGCCGCTTCACGTAGACTACGAAGTTTTCCCAGAGAAAGAAGTTATGACGGTTTTTTCTCAGTTCCTCCAGCATTCCTTCGTCTGTAATGAGTTCACCTATGACCTGATCGTCACACCTCATGCTTACGTGGGGGTGATGGGGATACGGAAATTTGGACGACTGGATAACCATGGCAACAGAAAACTCCATTTGAAGCGCGGTCCTCATGCCCTCATTCAGGGATTTACACATTCCGAAGACGATTTTCTCTTCTACGTTCTTTTCAAGATCAAGAACCATCTGTTTCTCCTCCTCTGACAGAAGTCTTGCTGCGATGACGCCGCAACACTCTCGTAATGTCCTTATCACACATTCAAGCTGACCATTCTTGTTTTCCATCGTTCTCACCGTCCCCCTCCTTTGACGCAACATAAGGGTTGAGGCTCATATAACAATGATGTGAAAGTTAGCTAGCTCAAGCAGCAAAGTTTTGAAGCGGCTGAGGCTCCTAAAAACAGGTTTGTAAGAAGTTTCGTTTTCAGGGGCGTCATCCTCGTCTCGTCTCAAACTGCCTCAATATTTATAACGTCTTTCACCGATATACTATTGGCCAGTGTAACCTAGTCGGAGTAATAAACTATAAGAGTGAAGACAACAGCTTAATGGAGGTGTGGTTTATATGCCGAAAGATGGAGATTTACAACTTGCTCCAATGCATCGACTAATTAAAAGAGGCGGGGCAGAAAGAGTAAGCGAAGGAGCTGCACAGGAACTTCGAAAAGTTCTAGACGAGTTAGGAGTAAGGATAGCCAGAGAAGCCCTAGACTTTACGCGACACGCTCATAGAAAGACGGTTAAAGACGTCGACATTCGCATTGCCGCTACAAAGGTTCTTAAATAAAATACGCAAATCCGTCAGGCAGAGTCACGATTTTTCTAAGCCCTCATTCACTTGATCAAGAGGGCGCCCTACTCTTGAGTTATACATAGGATTTCGAAATATACTTATATTAGTATTAAACTGTTTTTTTCACTCAATTACATATTTTAATGGAGGAAAATGAAGTGGCTGCAAGTATAGGTAATTTGGCTGGTCAACCCATCCTCATCCTCAGAGAAGGATCCAGCAGAAGAAAAGGAAAACAAGCGCAGTACGCCAACATCCAAGCTGCTAAAGTCGTTGCCGAAGTGGTTAAAGCCACGTTAGGCCCTCGAGGAATGGATAAAATGCTCGTTGACAGCCTGGGAGACCTAACTATAACCAACGATGGACATGAAATCCTCAAGGAGATAGACGTAGAACACCCAGCTGCCAAGATGATTGTGGAAGTTGCTGAGACGCAGGATAACGAGGTAGGAGACGGAACCACAACGGCCGTCATC
Source organism: Candidatus Bathyarchaeota archaeon (assembly GCA_030670615.1). GTDB lineage: Archaea > Thermoproteota > Bathyarchaeia > RBG-16-48-13 > DAOVBJ01. The sequence goes on from DAOVBJ010000047.1 coordinate 4,439, forward strand.
TTAGCTGGAGACCTCCTTAAAAGGGCTCAAGAACTTCTCGACAAAAACATTCATGCCACAACAATTGTGGCAGGCTACAGAAAGGCTGCTGACGAAGTAATTCGGATTCTTAAGTCTGTTGCCGTCGACGTCGACCTCGATGACAGGGAGACTCTCACGAATATTGTTAAAACATCTATGAGAAGTAAAGTCATCGGCATCGCCGGAGACCACTTCGCTGACATCGCGATCGATGCAGTGAAGCAGGTGACCGAGAAGAAAGACGGGGAGATGACCGCTGACAAAGACGACATCCAAGTGATCAAGAAGACGGGAAAAAGCCTTATCGACACGCAGTTGATTCAAGGCATAATAGTCGACAAGGAAGTCGTTCACTCGGACATGCCTAAACGCGTCGAAAACGCTAAAATCGCCCTCATCGACTGCGCACTGGAAGTCGAGAAGACTGAAATGGACGCGGAAATACGGATAAGAGACCCCGTTCAAATGAAGGCCTTCCTCGATGAAGAATCTCGAATGCTTAAAGAGATGACTAACAAGATCTTGGAGAGTGGTGCCAACGTCGTCCTCTGTCAAAGAGGCATCGACGACGTCGTTCAATACTTCCTTACGAAGGGAGGCGCTTTGGCGGTGAGGCGAATAAAGTCGTCGGACATGGAAAAGCTCGCCAAGGCCACGGGTGCAAGTTTAGTAACAAACCTTGACGACCTCGCCTCAAGCGACCTTGGTAAAGCTCGATTAGTCGAAGAGCGTAAGATTGGGGACGACAAGATGGTCTTCATCGAAGATTGTAAGAACCCAAAGGCAGTTTCGATATTGATCCGCGCGGGATTGGAACGTTTAATCGATGAAGTTGAAAGGGCTCTCAACGACGCGCTATCCGTGATGGTCGATGTTGTGAAAAAAAATAAAATTGTTGCTGGAGGCGGCGCCATCGAAGCAGAGTTGTCAAAGCGAATCCGCGACTACGCTGCCACGATCGGCGGGAGGGAACAACTTGCCATCGAGGCCTTTGCCGACGCCTTAGAGATCATCCCGATCACCTTGGCCGAGAACGCTGGATTAGACCCCATAGACATCTTGGTCGCTCTGAGAGCTGCCCACGAAGAAGCAGACGGATTGTGGAAGGGCATCAACATCTTCACAGGCGAAGTAGTGGACATGATGGACGACGCCGTGTTGGATCCCCTCGCAGTCAAGGAGCAAGCCATCAAATCGGCTGTCGAAGTGTCCTCAATGATTCTGAGAATCGACGACGTCATCGCCTCCGCGAAGACCCCGCCACCGCCACCATCCGGAGGCGGCGGTGGAATGCCTCCGTACTAGGAGCACACACCATCCCCTACCCTTTTTCTTTTTAATCGTTTTTTGTAAGGGTTTTTCTGTTTATAGACCCAGAGATTTTAAAGAACTGGGTTTGGTAAGACAATAAGGTAATATATTTCCTAACAGAGTTAATGTTGAAGGCTCCGGTAGTGTAGTCAGGTTAAGCATTCGAGCCTCTCGACACCCATGGGAGAAAGCTCGTGACCCGGGTTCGAATCCCGGCCGGAGCACCTTTTTACCAGTAGCTAGGTAGGAGCCAACGATTTCGGGTGAGCTAGATAACGCACCTCGACACAAGCAATCCTGTCAATCACTTTATCTATAGATTGATTCGTATTGTCAAGCCTCATTTACAAGTCCCTCTATGATTTTGACACCTTGATATAAACACATAAAGATGGACAGGTGGATGATAGTTAATTCGCTTTCTCTATGATGGCGTCGTCTAGGCTCATTCTCTGGGATTTTATGGGGGCTTCGTCTGGCCACCCAATGATGAGGTGACAGCGGGTTATGAAGGCCTCTGGGAGCCCGAAGAGCTCTCTGATCCTCTTTTGAGTCTTCTCTCCGTGGGTAAGCCAGCACGCTCCTAGTCCGAGGGCGTGGGCCATGAGGCACATGTGGTCGGCTGCTGCTGCCGCGTCGTAGTAGATGTTCTGGGGGACGAACTGGTCGAATCTCAGGGTCTTGTATACGCGTAGGTCTTGGCAGATGAGGATCATGACCCCGTTTTCGATGGGTATGTCGCTTCGGACTAGTCTCCACTCCTCGGGGCTGCGGAGGACGATGAACCTTGTCGAGCCCACGTTGCATCCCTGGGGAGCCATTAGCCCTGCATACATGATCTCCCGCAACATTTCCTCGGGAACTGGCCTATCCGTGAACTGTCTAATGGATCGCCTCCCGTACAGTAGCTTCCTAACCGTCTCCATCTCCGTGTTGGAGAAGGGTTCAGGTAACTCGGTCTCGAGCTTTACGGGTATGCTGGTGTTCAGCTTCTCCGCGATCTCGATCAATTTTATGCACCACTGGAGGTCGGGGGTGTCGGTTGGCAGTTCCCTCTTTCTCCACACATCGAGGAGGAACTTGGCCTGGC
>DAOVBJ010000211.1 GCA_030670615.1 Candidatus Bathyarchaeota archaeon
ATTACTCTGGTTTTTCTGTTAACTAAAAAACGATTTTATATTCACATAGTTTTATACTGTTACTTAGTATATACTCTTTTTTAAGGGTTCGATAAGACTTTCACTCATAAAGAAAAATAAACGATATATACATATGAAAAACCTCTTCTATCCACTAAAGTATCCTTATAAATTAAATAAATAATAAGACCAACCCCCAATCAACTAAAATCTCGAAGATTCTAGCTAGCTAAATAGGCTTCGTCGATGCGAAGAAATGGAACCATGTTTCACGTTAACGCCACTTCGATTCGTCCGTTCAGGATAATCCTGCGCCCAATAAACTGAGCGACGTACGCATATGCCTCGACCCCTTCCCGGACAGCCCTTCGAAGCATAGTCCCAAACGCGGGGTCGGTGGCATCATTCGGCGTAAATCGCTGTGCATCACTTCGTTGAACCACGAACAAGACGCACGCCCTTCCCCCTTCCCTTTTCGCTTTAATCAACTCGGCAAGGTGTCGTCGACCCCGCTCCGTGGGCGCGTCCGGAAACAGGGCTACCCCATCCACCACGAGAGTACATGATTTCACCTCCAACAAGCACCACTCCCCATCATTAGCTAAAAAGAAATCAATTCGCGAATGACCATAACGATACTCGGGGCGTATCACCTGGTACTCGGAAAACTCGTCCAGGTCGCGGTTTCGCAGGGCCTCCAGAACGAGGCGATTGGGCACCCGGGTATCAACTGATACCACTTGGTCATCCAATATGACCCCAATCAAGTCGTACTCCGTTTTGCGATGACGCTTTGCCCCCACTTCTCTGAGCAAGACTTCAGCACCTGGAAACAAGAGTTCACCCAATCTCCCCGGGTTGGGTAAGAAGCTGGGTTCAACGGCCTCTTCGACCTTAACCATAGCTAAGAAACGGTTCGGCCTCTCCAGAAAAACGCCTTGACACAGCCTTCCCTCAATCTCGATGAAGCTCTCCATGACGACGCTCCCTACCCTGCTCTTGTATCTTGCTAATACGTAGGATAAAGGTTGTTCTACGAAGGCGACGGGCTCAATCATATTGCCCTTGAAGGGTGCCTCAGAAGACGTCGACACTTTGGTACGAGTCTCGAAACGTTAGCTAAAGGTTGCTAGCTAGCTTGCAACATAGTGGTAACTTTTACATTACTTAGGAAAGCGTCGCTCTCGTTTATTGTGATGGACCAGTATAAACTGGCCTGTACATTTCGATACGTCACTAATTAGCTAAATTCCTAACTCCAATAACCTTCTTTTTTTCCATGTTTTGAAGTCTTAAATCTCAGAGTGCACACTTTTGTGATACACAAGTATGGATAAACGATGAGGAGGAAACAGTGTGGTAGAAAAGGTCCAAATCCAGCCGAGGAGGCCCGTGTATCCGACACCCGTGGGCTTGATCACTTCGGTTGATTCGAAGGGTAGACCCAATATCATAGCTCTCGGCGAGGTATTCAATCTGAGCATCGTCCAGCCCGTGTGGGTCGGCATCTCGGTTCGTGAAGCAACCTATTCCCACGGCCTGATCAAGGAGCAAGAGGAGTTCGTGGTGAATTTGCCTACGGCGGACTTATTGGATGCGGTCTTGGGCTGTGGAAGCTGCAGCGGCAGGGATGGCATCGATAAATTTCAAAAATTCGGTTTGACGCCGCGTCCAGCGATGCAGGTGAAGTCGCCGCTTATTGACGAATGTCCGGTGAACCTTGAATGTAAGCTGGTGGGTTTCCATCACGTCGGGGATCATGACCTGTTCATCGGTAACGTAGTCACGCAACATATTAACAAGGAGATGTTGAGTGCTCAAGGAGATATTGACGCGGGGAAGCTCGACACCATCATTATGATGCCCAAGAGCTTCTGGCGCATGGGCGACAAGCTGGGCACCTTCAGGATCTAAGACAAGCTATCTCGCGTCATGAAAACGCGTTCTCATGAATACTAGCTAGCTTAAGCATTTTCTAGTCATTGAATTTTTTAGTGAGGTTGTTCTCGCATAAATCTACACCAAAGCCTGGTTTATTGGGAACTTTTAGATACCCGTTCTCAGGCAGGATTGAAGGCTTAAGTATGTCCTTGTAGATCTTCATACGTTGCGGCCCCATAGACTCACAGATAAGAAAGTTGGGCATGGATGCACATGTATGAGCTGTTATAACGGCGTTTAGAGGGCTCGAGTAGACTACATGTGGTGCGACAGGAACATGATAGATGAGAGCCATATCCGAAATCTTCTTCACCCAAGATGGACCCGTTCTACATAAGTCCGGCATGATGATGTCAGTTGCTTCAAGCTCAAAGAGCCGTCGAAATTCGTCTACGAAGTAACGTCGTTCACCGACGCAGATCGGTATCTTCACATGTTGTCGTACATATGCTAACGCTTCTATGTTTCCTGGAGGTATGGGCTCCTCATAGAAGAAGAGGTCATAAGGCTCGAGTAATCGTCCTATTCTTATTGCTGATTCTACATCGAAGCGTCCGTGAATATCAAGGCATATGCCTATCTCAGGGCCTACCGCGTCCCTGACAGCTTTCACTAGGCTAATGGTTTTTGGTACGAGTTTCCTCGGATAGTTCATTCCAAAGTCTCTTTGCATTCGCGTTGATTTGATCACGCCTTGAGCCTGGATTTGGGGATCCTCGA
>DAOVBJ010000156.1 GCA_030670615.1 Candidatus Bathyarchaeota archaeon
ACTAAATCTAAGCAAATCTGATGTTTCATTAACTTTGACTTTAATGTTATTACACGAACCCTGATAGAGTTCTTTAAAAAGTTCATCAAGATACCCTAAATACTCGGGATTTTGGGTCAAAAATACCATATTTTCCAAATCTGGATTACAGCCGAGACCTTTGTGGAGAAAAACAAATTTCTTTCCCATCAAAGAGGTTACCGCTAATAACACAATATAATAAAATAATTTTAGTCTTTGTATTATTTGATTACTTAATGTCATTAACTAACTCTTCTGTAGAATAGTTTGATAATTCTTTCTAATGGATATAGCGCGCGCGCTTGGTCCATCTGTTAGCTAGCTATAGGTTTTTCATGTATCCTTCGCCGCTTCAAACGAAGCCCTACTTTCTTCGCTCCTGAAAAACCTGCTGCTGTCCCTTTCTATCACACAATTGCAGCAAGCCCTGAGAAAGTCACGGGTTCCATGCAGCGATTTTGCTACGCTTATGTGACTGCTGTTCTCTGTTTGGATGAGAGCTTTCTTGAAGGGGTAATATCAATGCGTTGTCCGCTGTTAACGGTAGGGCACTCGTCTAATGGCGTGGAAAAAACGCGAAAAAAGGTTGTATTGATGAAAGAACGGACGACGCATAAAAAAAAGGGGGAGTGGAGGAGGTATTACTTCCTCAACGACTCCATGGCTTTGTCCACGTCTTGTAGCCCGAGCTTCGTAAGCTCCTCCGTGGTCGGTATGCCCCGCTCATCCCAGCCCATGAGTGTATAGGCGTTCGCTCGCTCTTTCATTAGCTCATCTCTGTTGGGTGCGCTTCCCTTGTAGGGGCCGCTGGGGAGAGGCTCATACCATCTCGGGGGGTTGTCGTCGTCTACGAGGGGGTCCCAGACTACGTCAGGTCCTCCGAGGAGGAGGACGGCTCTTTGAATCTGGATGATTCGTCGGCCATTGATGTCCATCCACTCCTCTTGAGTCATATCCCACCCGGTCACGGCCTTATAGAAGTCCCATATAAGTTCTCTTCCCACTCGTCCCATACTAATCATGCATACCACGATGGAGTCGAGCAACGCAGATCCCGCTTCTGACATGGGCAGTCTTGGGATTGACGTGTGGTCTCCGCCTTGGACGGATAGGGCGTAGCCAAGGTAGGGGAAGTGGTGGCCCGTCCTTATACCGTGTGCTCCCACCTCATTCCCCTTAAAGTGCACAGCATATTTCGTGACGTCGACGCCCTTCATCTCCGATATCTTCACCGCGGCTCGAAAGGTTCCTTCAGCGAGGACGTCGCCGATCGCCTTCCTCTCAGCTATCAGCTTGGCCAACTTGCCCATGGCTAGGGCGTCTCCCCACTTGGGCTCGATCCCGTTGAAGTCCTCTTTCGTTAGTATCCCACGCTGGTACAGCTCAGCGGCGAAGGCCATGGTATTAGGGCCATTGATGCCGCTGTGTCCCAAATCGTCAATCACTGCGGCCATGTAAACGACGCCGTCGGGGTCATAGATACCGAGGTTGGGGCCACAATACGCCGCCAGCTCGTAGTCGGGGTTGTCGGTGATCGCGCCCTTAAAGGGACCGCTCTTGACCATGGCGAGTTTTAAACAGCTCCTGGCACAGCCGAAGTCGCTCCAATACCTCTTCACCCAGTTCCTCGTCTCTAAATTGATCACACCGATGCTCTTCTCGTCGTGCCACTCCTCCTGCCAGTTTCGGACAGGCTCCGCCGAAGCTTCTGCTCCTGTCGAGTATCCACCCGCTCCTGTACCCCAGAAACCGCGTTGTGGATCAGAGAAGTTACCCTCATAATACTTCTCTTGAAGAGCAAACACCTCCTTCGAGTCTGCTACCTCGGGAAGCGGACCAGTCGCCTTTGCAACTAAGGCTTTGAGGTTCTTCGATCCCATGACCGCACCGTACCCGCCATACCCGCAAGCGTGGCTCCATTTCCCCATCACAGCGGCGTTTCTAACCTGGTTCTCTCCCGCTGGACCGATGTAGAGAATTCCTGGTTCCTTCCATAAGCCGAAGGCGGGATCCCTCTCCTTCATGAGTTCTCGGACTTCCTTGTTGATCGCTTGAGTGGTCTGCTTACCATCCATCCCCCAGAACTTCGTCGCGTCTCGGACTTCCACCTTTCCATCCGTTACCAGGATGTAGACGGGTGACTTGGCTTTCCCCTTAACGATGATGCCGTCGAAGCCAGCGCACTTCAACTCCATGGGAAACTCTCCAGAGGTTGTTGAGCCAATAATGCCGTTAGTCAAAGGTGACTTGCCGGAGACGCAGATCCTCGCGCCAGCCATATACCCCGTTAGTGGGCCTACAAGGGCCACGAGCAGGTTTTCGGGGCCGAGGGAATCGACGCTTCTCCACTTGCTGCCGAGTCGATCCCAGAGTATCTTCGTTGCTAAGCCTCTACCCCCTACATATTGCTGTAGTACCTCTTCTTTCAGGGAAATCTCTGTGACCCCACCCGTTGTGAGGTCAACTTCAGCTATTCTGTTATTACATCCGTAGACCATTTAGACGAACTCCTCTCCTTTCTCTCCAAAGAGATTAACGACGAGGTTTGCTGTAATCTCCTCCGGATTCTTGGCGTAAAGATCATAGTTCAACGATGGTGTCCTACCCCCCTTGAAGAGGGCAAAATAGCCAGCACGCGTACAGATCTTCGCGCACTCCGGGTCTCCCCCACATAGGTCGCAGATGACGATGTACTTCCTGTTCGGGTGGAGGTGGGGAATCTTGCCTGGACACGCATCAATGCACAGACCGCAGGCTGTACATTTTTCGTTATCGACGATGACGGCACCAGTTTCCTCGTGGACTGAAAGGGCGTCAACTGGACACGACTCAACGCACGGATAATTGCTACATTGGGTGCAGAGGTGAGGTACCTCAACGCCGGGAACGAGCATAAAGACGCGTACTCTCGAGGCTTCAGGCCAGATCCGTCCCTCGTGCTTGGTGGAACATGCAATCTCGCAGAGTCTGCAGCCAGAACACTTGATGTAGTCCCTGACTATCCAAGGCTTCGGTGTTGGTCTTGCTCTCATACCCAAATTTTATTCCTCTTGTTCAATCTTTTTGTTGTACGTGTTACTTGAAGCAAATACATAAGGCTTTTGTCTCGTCTTTGTCGATGATCCTCCTCCAGCCCTCTAGCCTAACGATTGGCTTATCTGGCTTATCTTGACGATCAGTCGATATCCCCGAGGCTTGGCGGGACCTGCTTTCTTGTTTGACACCCGCTGATGTTCTGTGGTGGGGTCTCTTACCCCATCCTGAAGATTGTAAGTGGCTAGCTAAGGAAAAGCTGAAAAGCTCTAAGGCATCTAGCTAGTTCTTGGAGGAGAAGGGGCCTACACTTCGGTCGGTTATCGAAAGGCGCCTCTTTGATGGTAACAAGATGGCCTGCAGTCGCTTACTAAACAAGCTTGAAACCGATGCGCGCGCGCTA
>DAOVBJ010000057.1 GCA_030670615.1 Candidatus Bathyarchaeota archaeon
GGTTGAAGATATCATCAAGAAATCCGGTCTTGAGATCCCAACAGACGCAGAGTTAATAGGGATAAGTCCATATGGAGAAAACACGCCTACACCATGTCTAATGGCACGTTATGTTCACACCATAGCTGACCAGGATTTCGATGGATCGTCGGAAATTCCCACAGCTCACCAAAACCCTGGAAAGATAATCGTTGAAGGAGACTTTTGTATCTTTTATATCGACCCAGAGAACCGGAGAGTTATTTCCGAATTCAGGAAATGGCGTCCCATTAAAGGAACTTAGTGAGAGTTCGGTTCCTGGGAAACTCGATGAATTACAAGGAGAGCGTGATTTCTCCGCTCTTCGGCTTCGTCACCTTAAGCATCCCATTACTATCCGTCTTCTTTATCTTAGAGTCCTCATCGAGCTTTACTTCAAATTCTGTGTCTTTTATTGGCTCAAACTCCTTGTCTAGAATATGTATGATGTAAGAAGAAGGTTTTATGTCGTCAACTTTGTATTCTTTTTTCTCTGACATAGATAAAACCATCTCCGACTCTGCGTGGCCTAGCTCTTTCAGGACTCCCCTAGCCGCACTCTAGAATAAGCGTTACAAGAACCTAAATAAAAGACTTATCTGTCCCTGACCTCACTCGCGCTTACTCTCTTATATTACACCTACACACAACTCAGGCGCGTGCGCTACTTTGTAGTTTTTGAAGATTTAGTTAAAGCTACAGGCCCAAAAGTGCACGACGCAGATTGCTATTATTAATAAAGATGGTTAAAAAATCTAACCAACAACGACAGCTAGTTAGCTGCTAGCTAGAGGTGCAGGCTAATGCGTCGAGGAGAGTGATGAAACAACGTTGGCGAGCTAGCTTCAATAGTAAATTTTTATTCACAAATGTTTCAGAGTCTGTTGATTATGTCGTAATTATTCTGAAATCAAGGTCAGACATTCGATAACGCGCGCGTTCAAAGCCTTTAACGACATTTATTATACAGAAATCCAGCCATCGAAGAGACTTTGGTGGGTTTGTGTTATGGTAAATATGCTAGATCCAAAATAATAAAGAGACTTAAACTCAAGAACAGATTTGTCAGTTAGCTAACTACTGTCGAAGCCCCCTCTATCCCATTCATCATTGTAAAAAACACGGTCTTCCGTTCGCACAACCATCAATGTATCCTGTGGGTAATGGAAAAGACTTTTGTATCGTTTTCACTACATACTATGATGGACATGTTTGATAGGATCGAAACGACCTTAGTTAGTGTCCTGCAGGACCAGCTGAAAACCGTGCCACCGGAAAACATTCGTGCAAAACGCCGTCACCGCAGGGGCAGCCTTCCCGCCCTCTCCCTCTTCAATGTTGACTTCGACGTAAAAGAGGTGGGGTTTGGCAGATCGGTTGGTGGCGTCGAGCTGCTGGACACCTTCAGTGGCGACAATACAACCGTGGAGTTTCTCCTCAGTGTAAAACCCCTCCGACCGATCATTGCGGTGGAGGAGCCCCGGGGAACGAGGTTAACGGAGGATGACTACACCGTCGACTACGAGAAGGGCCTCATTACATTCAGCAAACCTCCCTCGGCGGCTACAGATAACATCGTAGTTAGATTTCTCAAGCCGACCCAGGTAAAGGGCTTAAAACTGGATCTGCGATACCACCTCAACGTTTGGGCTGGAGATGAGGTTCAAAGGGACGCTCTTACCGTAGAGGTCATGGAAGTCCTACTCCGAGAGGAGGAGGCATTAAACAGACAAGGCATATTCATCAAGCCCATCAAAGGCTTCAACATCCCCACAAACGACGGCATATCCGAAGAAATCTATGGAAAGACCATCGAATACTCCATTGAAGCGAGTCTTGAAGTCGAAGTACCCCTCCCACGCATGGAAAAAATTGAAATCCACCCCGCGCGCGCTCTGGAAAAGCCAATAATACCAAAAGATAAGCAAACAAAAAAATATGTAGTTTATGTGGACGACAACTTCCATTATAAGGATGAGAAGGAGCGATATAAACTAGGAGAATTCGCAAGTTGTAAGGAAGCCATAGAAACCTGCAAGGAGATTGTTGATAAATTTCTTGAAAGAGGATACGGAAAAGGAGTTAGTTTCAAAGAGCTATATGAAGGATATACTGCGTTTGGCGAAGATCCATTTATCATTTCTGATGATGAAAGCTGTAGATTTTCAGCTTGGGACTACGCTAAGAAACGCTGTAGAGAGCTTTGTGGTTGAGAATAGCTAGCTAGCTATTAATTATAAAGAGGACCTTTGAAGTCCTTAAGTTAGTTATCTTTCCTCCAATACGTTCGATACAGCTAGCTAGTATTAAATTGCAGAAGGGGAAGGTTCTAAGTGCAGAAATGGCTGAGAACGAACGTCGGTTCACACTTCAGGAACTTCGCAGCGTGTGATTGGTCGCTTATACTTAGGATAAGGCTCGTATGAGTACAGCTAGCTAGATCTAAGATGGAAATTTTTCGATGCCATTCACGCTGATGTCACAAGAAGCGGGTTCTTCAAAGTAATATACGTACCAATTTTGTTGTATTGAAAGTTCAGTGTGAAAATTTAACAGGGATGTCATCTGATCTTTACCCACATTGACGGGCACTGGATTATTGATAAACACAATTGGATCATTGGGATTCTTAGTGATCCCTTTTAAAACGACGGCATGAAGGCCACTCCAAGTAATCATTAACGGTCCTTTTTCTTTCAGAAGCTTTAACCATTCAGAAACCAGTAGGCTCGCTCCAGGATGTTCTATTAGACGAAAACCTAAGTTTGATGCTTCTTGGATGGCATCCGCTGTCGAATCTCCCGAGGTTAACTTAGAGCGGGGTAATCCCGCGTTATCGCAGACCTCTTCTTGGGTCCACTTAATCCCATTATAGGCTAAAATCATTTGGAATGACGCAGCCCAACAAGACATATTATATTTTTGTGCGATTAAGGGGACAGGATAGTGTATTTCGATTGGATTGGCATAATTCTTCTTGAGCCATATCTTGATTTCTGCCTTGGTCTTATTGCCTATAACGCCGTCGATTTTATCGTTAAATGTAACCCTTGGATATGCTCGTTGGAGTCCCATCAATCACTCTTTCTGTGGTCAACGCGGTGAGTTGAAAATTCTCTACTCCGTTTTTCGTTTTTTTGTATACCATCCATCGGTTTTCCCCACCTCAAAAAAATCCATGTTTAGTAAATCGGTCTGAAGGTCGTAAACGTAGTTGTCATACATATTTTTCTTTCTGTTGAATTTAGAATAGCCATAGGCATCAATACTGTTGAGTTTAAGTATGGCACTCCTCCTGTGATCATCATAATACTTTTTATCCGATGCCCAATTAGCCTGAAGCTGAGTAACTTTATACTTTTTTTCTCGACCATTTTCACTCGTTTTCCACGCATAACAAGGTAAATAGCATCAAACAAACATTGAGAAGACCTTCTTGGTTATATACGGATAAAGACATACAGACATCGTTCCACATGCTCCAGTTGAGCGTTTTGAGCGTCTACCAGGGAAGCTTGGCTAGCTTGTAGCACATGTAGACTTGATACCTCCTTCCTTCGGCCAGTTCTCTATCGGTTGGAAGGCGGGGGTTAGAGCAAAATCTGAAGCAACAAAATAAAGCGCCATCCACGTGAGTTCAAAGTTTGGTTCGCATTTTCTCACCATATTACGGCCATAACACTCACTTATTAGGGGGTTACCTTTCAAATGCCCTATGCAGAAGCTCTTGCTGCAGTTTTAATCCGTGGTAGCTAACTAATTATAGCTAGCTATTTGCAACTACACCGCTAACTAGCTTGAACGCCGTGTAGGTTGCGATGTAGTCCTTCACCGCGCTTCTCAAATCCCACTGCGGCTCCCACCCCAGCTGCTCTCGCGCTGCGGTGGAGTCGATGGGTCTGCGGTGGCCACCACCTCCCGTTACCTGTATTTTCGCTTCGGGGAGGAGCTCTCGTACGACAGCTACAGTCTCTCGGTCGGAGATTTCGTCCGCTCCTCCGAGGTTGAAGACTCGTTGCTGAAGTTTTTCCTCATCCACATCGAGGGCTCGGAGGACGCCTCTCGTCAGGTCCTTGATGTAGCAGTTATTTCTTTTCTGGTCACCGTCCCTCGAAATCGTCACGGGGATGCCGTCCACAGCGTTCTCTATGATGTGTTCGTTTCGGGAGGTCTCGCTCTTGGAGCCAAAACCCCAGACGCGGGTGAACCGGGTGCTCACCCAGTCGACGCCGGTCGTATGCCAATAGCACATCCCGATGATGGTGGCCGCCATTTTGCTGGCGGCGTAGGTGCTGACTCCTCGGGTGGGGTCGAACATTTTGTCGGTTTCTGTTAATGCGTCTGGCTTAGTAGTTTGGTAGAGGTGGATGTACTCGACGTTGGTTCCTGCGAAGACCACTCGTCCCAGATTCAAGATTCGAGCTGCTTCACAGACATGTAGCATGCCATCCAGGGTGACGTGGAAGGAGAAGTATAGGTGTTCTCTTTCATATTGGCCTCGGAAAATGGCGGCGGCGTGGAAGACCTTCTCCACCGCGTACTCTTTACACGTCTGTAAGAGGGCTGGAAAGTCGTCGCTGACACTCCCCTCGACGAACGTTACCTTATCCCAGATGGGGTCGAGAAGCCACTGCATCTTGGCATTCGGCGGCTTTACGTCGAAGACGACCACTTCGTTTCCCCGCTCCACCAAGGCCTTCACCACGTGGCCCCCGATGAGTCCTGATCCTCCCGTAACGAGATACGTGTCGTTTACCTTGCCTCACCTCATATCGTCATGCTTCAGTATTCCTTTCCTAGTATTTAGGAATGAGGCCTTTAGAGAATATACACGCAAGAGATTGAACAGAAACTGGATAACCTGATATTATGAATAACAGATTAATATACGACCGGGCCCGATGAATCCCTATGATAGCGGCATTAGCCTCCCTTCCATAGGCTTCGCAAAGACCTTAGCCCTTATGCTATTCCGAACACTTTGGACGCTGAACCCTTATGACGGATACGAATCTTGACTCCTGGCTTGACCTCTTCCACAAGCAGGGGATCCACCCGAGACAGATCGCGATTCTTCAGACCATCGACGTCGGCTACAACTCCACAGTATACCTCCTTTCCCTCGATGGCATGGAGTACGCCGTGAAGATGTACGCGGAGCGGTTTAATGGAACTGACGTGTGCCTTCATGAACGTAGCCAGACTCTGAAGGCGCGAACCTCGATTCCAGACGCCGTGCCCCACATCTATTTTTATTCCACACACACCGACAATGGGTTCCATCGGGAAATTCTTGTAATGGAACGCGTGTTCGGCGTCCCCCTCACCCACGACGTTTTCGACGACCATGTCTTCGATGAACTGGTTACGGTGTTGAAGCGGCTGCATCGCACTGAAGCACGTACAGGCCCCGCGTTAGATGAGCGCGTGCGATTAGTCCACTGCCGCGAGGTTCTTTTACAATTCTTGCAGGACGACGCGGTTCTCGCGTCGGAGAGGGTGGCCAATCACTTCGATGCGTTGCAGCGGTATTACTTGGAACGGGAAGAGATCTTCCGGCGTCCACGGACGATCATCCATGGAGATCTCTGGTGGGACAATATTCTCGTCGATGACGGGCGTATACGCCTTATCGACTGGTTGGAGTCGAGTGAACAGGAGTATTGTCGGGACCTCGCCCAATTCAAGATTGGAGTGCTCAACGAGGTGTTAGATGTCGCGAGCAGTCAACGCTTCTTCGAGAAGCTCGTGAATGCCTACAGAGAAGAGTTTGAGGACAAAACTATTTTCGAGCGAATCCGCTACTACCTCCCTATATTGTTCCTGGAGGAAGCGTTTTACATTCCCTTCACGTTTTTTCCGTGGGAGATTAAGTATCGTGAGGATGCGGAAGCCTTTCGAAGGCGCTTCGTCGACTACTATGAACGATCCGAATCATTCTTCAAACATGTGCAAAAACCTTCTTAACATGGTATACAATGGTGCCGTGTTTCTGTTACAGGGGACGGTTAGCCTAGAGGGTATTCAAGAGGGTTTTCCTCCGTCAGCTCACGAAGCTTCAGGACAGGGATTGAGCGACAGCTAGCCTGGTGGCTGCTTAAACTTTAATAATTCTAAAACTATGGATCCTATCCATTCAACGTTTTCTGGGGGGTGTTTGATCGACTGAATGTACCGAATTGACCTGATGTCATCTTCCTTCGGGAGTATGTCTTCGTTTTTTAGCTGACTCCACATTTCATTTTACACTTTTTCAATCTGAGTTTTATAGCTAGAGCAGGCTAGCTTCGAATGAGTTGGGCTGCTAT
>DAOVBJ010000129.1 GCA_030670615.1 Candidatus Bathyarchaeota archaeon
TGCAATGTTAGGCTTCTTTAGATCGGCAAGAAAGGAGGTTTCAGCTTTTAATTGTTCCTATCTCTCCAGATTCATGGATGAACAGATAAGTTTTCACACTCGAAAAAGAGATAACCTACTTCGATCAAGTTCAGACTTCTACAAGCAACTTTCTAAAATATTGAGCAAATGAGTCACGGATTAAGTTCTTGAGATGAAGTCTCCAATCAGGTTTTAATTTATTTTCAAAACAAGCCACGCCCTTGACAATACCTATCTCGATCTGTAGTTTGATGTTATCTTGTAATGAAGGCTTACTTTCATAATTATTCAATCTTTAAATAGCCTAAAAGAACCCCTATAGATACGACATTAAAATTGTCGCAAGATGATGTTGGCTATGAGTATTGTAATAATTGATAATATCATTGCTGAAAATCGGCCTAGAATTGGGGTATCAAAAGGCCAAGTTGGGATTGCAGCAGCTTCCTCTTTCGTAATACCAACTGTAAGTAATGTCGTTAGACGAATCAATACCTCCCTTATATCCGACAAAGATGACTCTGAAACCTGAGTTCTAGACTCAGTTTGTTTTTGGATAGCCTTACTGAATAGCTTGCGATACGCCTCTTGCTCCCGGTGTTTTACATCAAGCATTTTCTTATGGATGGTATTGAGCGGAAAGAAGAAGAAGACTACACCTAACAGGGCAAGCACTGACAAGAGCCATGTGTAACTTGGAGACGATGTATTTGGCCATACAACAAGAGGTACTAAGGTAAGAATACTCAGCCCAGCTAAATATGTGAATGTTAAGGAGAGTGAAAGTGAGCCTATCGGTCTTACTCCAAGCATTCTGTCCTCATAAATGGACTTCAATTTCAAAGGTTTCTTGCCCAGTTTATGTAATCCCAGAATCGAACTAAAATAAACCCAAGCGAACGTACCGAATATTAGAAACCAAAGTGGAAAAGAAACAACAATGAAGACTAAATTAGCGGGAGCGGTGCCAAAAACAACGAAGTTTACGGGAACCTCAGAAACAGCTTGAAGTAAGAAAAAGACTATAAGAATTACATCTATTACGATTGGGGGTCCCAGCCGAGACACTCCGCCAAAGACCTTGTGAAAAGTTTCTTCACCCTCAGGGGAAAGAGAGAGCAGCAGTGACTCCGCAGCCACTAGCTTCAGCCGCATGTACCGAATCATATAAAGAAAATAAAAGAGAATCACCAACAAAAGGCATAATCCAGCAACGCCTTGCCAAACTGGAAGTTGCATTCCAAAGAATAGGTGAACAGTCCTTGCAATGGCTTCATCCAGATTATAAGTTTGCACATACACAGATAATATTGCACCAGGTGGACCAAAAAAAAACGCCAAAAGGAGACATCCCCAATAAAAAGGAATATGAAAGGATGCCACGAACCGTTCAAGAAAGGTAACCCTCTCAGGCTCCAGCATTGTCGATCCCACCAACGAATAGGTTT
This sequence comes from Candidatus Bathyarchaeota archaeon, assembly GCA_030670615.1. Taxonomy (GTDB): domain Archaea; phylum Thermoproteota; class Bathyarchaeia; order RBG-16-48-13; genus DAOVBJ01. The sequence goes on from DAOVBJ010000129.1 coordinate 1,470, forward strand.
TCTTGTTTTTGCGATATTTCTTGCTTTACATATAAAACGTTATGCCCATATTTTGCTCATTATTAGCTCCTATGTGAATTCTCCTACCAAGATCCTTATTGACCACTCGCCTTTTATACCCTTTCCTCCAATATGTCATTGGGGCTCTTAGGCTTCTCAGAGATCGTAACAAGGATTTTCAGGAGCTAGCTAGCTTATATCTGTGGACATTGAAGATTAAAGTCGTTTGGCTCCTAGGAACTCATCTCAATCCCAAATTAAGACTCTTAGTAAATCCATCAAAGCGGTTTTGAACATTGACCTCTGTTACACCCGCAGCCCTAGCGAGTTCTCTCGAGGTCACCTTGCTATCGTTCATGATAGTGGGAATATATAATGCTGCGGTCGCTGTACCTGTGGGGCCTTTTCCTACATCCGCCTTAATACCTAGTTTAGAAAGCAAACCACGAGTTTAAAAGCCCCATTATCCTAGTTTAACCTAGTGAGGTGATACAGCTTGTCACGTAATATTTTAAGGGTGCCTTGCGGGAAAAACGAGAAGCTTAAGACGTTGATGCAGAAGATCAGTGAGGATGTGCGGATACAGACCTTTTGGAAATGCGCCAACGTCATGGCTATCGACCGCATGGGATACTCCGATCACGGGCCAACCCACGTCAAGATCGTGGCGAACTCGGCTTTGAGGATTCTAAGGATTCTGATGAAGAGGGGGGTGGTCCCCAGCGTCGTTAAGGATTATGGCTTAACGGATGAGGACGCTGAAGTCATCGTAGTGCTTGCTTCGACTCTCCATGATCTCGGGATGGCCGTTGAACGAGAAAAGCATGATGAGCACAGCATCTTTTTATCGGTGGGTTTCCTAGAGAGTTACCTTGGATCGATGTACGATGAGACTCAGGCGACCATCTTGACATCAGAGGCCCTTCACGCCCTCTCGACACATCATCATCGGATGAGGCCCCTGACCATCGAGGCGGGGGTTGTCAGGGTAGCCGACGCCTTAGACATGGAACAGGGACGAGCGCGAATTCCGTTTAAGGCGGGAAAAATTAATATTCACTCCGTCTCTGCTCTCTCCATTGAGCGGGTGAAAATCGAGGAGGGAGTGAAGAAGCCCGTGATGATCAACATATCGATGACCGGCTCCGCAGGCATATTTCAGGTCGACGAGTTGTTGAGAAACAAAATCAGAAACTCAGGCTTGGAAAATTATATCCACGTCATCGCCAAGATAACCGGGAAAAAGGAAGCAACAGTCATCGAACGATTTGAAATTTGATAAACGAAGATAAGTTGCAAGCTAGATGAGATAAAGAGGCCGGGTAACGAGTCAGAAGTGAAGGGGTTTGGCAAAATAGGGAACGCTGACTAATGCGTGAGACTCATTGCGACTTGACCAGTATTAATTTTATATATAACATACCGTACTATTCGTATTGAATAGTGTAGGTGAATTTCAACTTGCCGTATTGTCAAAGTTGTGGAAAGGAAGTGGAAGAGAGCGATACGTTCTGCCCTCACTGTGGAGCCGCAGCAGCTCCGACGAAAGGAGAGCCCATTACATATAGACGTGAATATCGAGATGAACGGAAAGCGTGTTTCGGCCCAGCAGGCTCTGGTGCTGGATTGTGGGGCGCTATATCAGGTGGCATCTTTTTTATAGGCCTAGCCGTTCTGTGGTACTACGACTCCTGGTGGCCAGGAATCCTGTTCCTCGTCGCCTTAATGGCAATAATCGGGGGCGTCGTATCCTATACCCGTCGATGAAGACAACAGTATTCATTTCAACCCCTTTTTTTTATTAATCATCTAGTGTAGACTAGTGGGCTCCATGCGACGAAGTACGTGTCCTCCCTCGTCTCTGTTTATTATGAAGGAGTCTACCAACACATATAGGCGAGACGGTGACCCTACCGTTTCCAGAAAAACGGGATAAGCTGGGCAGCTTCACATTGTAGAGAGAGTATGTCGCTCTCAAAAGCGTGCTGTCAGTTGAAGGTTCCGAGGGAGTAGTAGACGATTTCTCCCCGTCGATCCATCACGGCTACAATGAGCCGCTTTTTCACGTTGAGAGCGATGTGGAGGGCTTCCTGTAGCCTCTGGACGGGGATGGGGGTTCCCTCGCAGACGGCGTAGACGATATATTTCGCTGCCTTCTCGCCGTAGGTTCCTCGGGCATAGAGTCGAAAGTCTATGCCTAAGCCCATACCATCTCGAACGACGTAGCCCCGTTTCCTCAAGTCCCGGTAGATGAGATATCTGGTCCACACCTCAGGATCGACACCTCTGAACCTGCTTAACAAGAATTGGAAGTCCAAATCTTCGCCCGTCACGGCGTCGAATACTTTGAGTCGATCCTCAACAAGGAGATAAAGAGCCTCCCACGGGGCGAGAACGGAGCCCTCTCCCTCATCGCGGCGAGTGCCATACCCACCCTCCAGACGCGGTTCCGCGTCTTCAAGGCTTTGAATGATCACGGCTCCCTCTTCCAAGACACCTTTGACTTCCATCATATCCATATTCGATCGCCATATTTCACGGTGTGACGTGAGTGAATTCACACTGTATT
>DAOVBJ010000083.1 GCA_030670615.1 Candidatus Bathyarchaeota archaeon
TCCGTCGTAACCAGCTTCATTCGTTCAAGCAGGTCATCGGAAACTCGTGGCCGACCATCTGGAAAACGTTCAAAGGGATTTAACCGCGTCAACTCAATGATGGACTCACGGGTATTAACAATATTCACGTATGTCACCCAATTAAAAAATAGGTCGTACGACATATAAAGCTAATCCAAAAATAGCCAACCAGATCACGATGAGCACGGCAGTACTGTTTTATTCGGTCAACGCCCCTCTTATTGAGGGTGGAAAGACAGGTTATCCTACAGGAGGAGCTTAGCAAAGGCTTCCAATAGAAAGTTAAAAGTCTTGACGGACGTGAAACACCGCGGTCCTTGGAGGCTTCCGTCCTACACCGTGAACGACATATGCCTCTCTAGGCGGTGTAGCTACTTCCGCATTGCTGATTCTCAGAGACAGCTAGCCATCACGTGAAACTCCGAACTCGTCTCGTCATCTAGCTTAGCGCTTCAATCGCCAGTGTGCCGATCAATTCTTTGTTGCTTCGACTTGAATGCTGGTGATTTTTCCTTTTAATCCTTCGGTGACATCGATGTCGTAGGTGGATTCGGTCACGATCGTCACGTGTTTGAATCCTGCTCGTCGAATGGTGTCGAGGTATTGGCGTTTTTCGAGGGCGCCTGCGACGCAGCTGGCCCAAGCAGCAAAACTCTTTTTGACTTCGTCGGGTAATTCGCCTTCAGTAACGATGTCGGAGACTAACAGTCTTCCTGTGGGCGCTAAGACACGGTAGACCTCGTGAAAGACTTTGTCTTTGTCCGGTGATAGATTGATTACGCAATTACTGATGACGACATCTATGGACGCGTCGTCAATAGGCAGATCCTCGATTTCCCCCAGTTTAAACTCAACGTTTGCGTAACCATATTTCGCTGCAATGCCTCTGGCTCTACCGATCATTTCTTTGGTCATGTCCACGCCAATTACCTTTCCGGTCGATCCCACCTTTTTGGCTGCGAGAAAGACATCGATTCCACCGCCGGAACCGAGATCCAAAACGGTTTCTCCCGTCTTCAAGCCAGCTAAGGCCACTGGGTTTCCGCAGCCTAAGCCCATGCTTGCGGCCTCAGGGATATTCTTTACATCCTCTTCGGAGTAGCCTATACGCAACGCGACGTCTGTCGTGGATGGCGCACAACACGAAGATGTGCGACTTGAAGGGGTGCAACACGAGGTTTCAGCCTGCGCTATCCCCCCATACCTCTTTTTCACGTATTCTTTTACTTCTTTTTCCTCCATGTCACTCACCGTAATTATTGGATGTCCTATATTTCATCGGGCAACATATAAATGTATCGGATGTCCTATACTACGTCATGGCAAACGAATGTTGTCCAATAGTTCCCAGCTGCTGCGACATGCGGGGCATGCTGTCCTTCTACATCCTTTGGCTCCTCTCGAAGGAATCAATGAATGGGCAGGAGCTCTCTGAAGAGTTAGGGAAGAGGCGAGGAACCAAGCCAACCCCGGGAACAATATACCCCGCCCTCAAAGAGCTACGGTTAAAAGGGCTCGTGGACATGGAAAGGAAGGGACGAACAACCGTATACACTTTAACAGAACCGGGTCGAGAGGGATTGAACGAAGCCTGCAATTACTTCTGTAGCGTCTTTGGCGAGATCTTTCAAGAACACCGCTAGTTACTAGTATTAAACCAGAGAGCCCCAAGATGCTTCACTTGTGAGCCCTTCAATGGACATGAGCGAGGACAAGAACTGCAGCCTAAATCTACTTAAAATATTCAATCACGACCCTGCATCTCAAAGCTCTGGCTTAAAGGGAAAAAGAGGTCAATATTTGTCGAGAGACTGAACTAACTTATTTGTTCAGGAACTAGATTCGTCCACAAATGCAAACGACAGATTTAATTCCCTTGATGAGACCCAAATAGCGAGGTAGCGTCGCGAGTCTGCTATCGGTTAGGGAGTGAGCCCTGCCTCGAGGGAGGATATAAAGCTGGTGCAAAAGATCCTTCGCGAAAACGGGGTATGCAGCAAGGACTGGTGTACAATAAAATGTCTAGGGTTTGGTAAAGTGGAGACGGTTGTAGCTAGTAACCTCTCTTTACCTCGGACAGGATGGTGTTTGCGAGCTAATTCGACGTCCTCACTGCGTGTTGCAACGCCTTCTCAGCGTGGATGGACGCGGTATCGAATAACATGTAGTCGCGATGGCTTTTTAGTAGCAGAGGGAGTTCAGTGCAGCCCAGAACGATGCCTTTGGCGCCATCAGCGATCAGCTCGTCAATGATAGTCAGCACCTTGGTACGAGTTTCAGGATTGATGATGCCGATGGATAGCTCGTCGAGGATGATCTTGTCGATGTACTCGCGACTTGCTTTATTCGGAATGAGAGCCTCTATTCCGTGTCGAGTGAGGCCGTCCCGGTAAAATTGGTGTTCCATAGTGAACGATGTTCCCAGAAGTCCCACTGTGTCGATGCCTTCTTTCATTATCTTTTCCGCTGTTGCATCGATGATACTGAGGAGGGGAATTGGAGAGCGGTGTTGAACCTGATCGAATACAACGTGTAAGGTGTTGCAGGCGATGACCGCAAAGTCGGCTCCCGCGCGTTGCAGCCGCGACAGAAGGTCCAGCAACGCCTCAACCACTGCGGGCCACTGTTCTTCGTAAGCCCAAGCAATGTACTGTTGAAAATTGACGCTGTAGATTATTATTTCCGGATAACTATGAAGGCCAAATACATCGTAATATCTTCGAACAATGTACTGATAATAGAGAGTGGTCGATTCCGGACTTAAACCACCGATAATGCCTATTCGCTTATACATAGTCAAACACGCAGCCTACCTGTCTAAGATAACACTCTCTTCTTGCGCGTTCTTATCAACTTTTCTGGAGACCGATGCAGAATATCGCTCCATGGTAACTCATAAGACTGTTGTACATGAGAACCGTAGGAGTTCGATGCTGGTTCACCGCTGGTTTATTAATGATGAAGAAGCTAAATACTAGCGTTGAGGAGGGCTGAGGACCATTCCATACTTTACGCATGGCAGGTTAGTTGAGTGGATCGATGAAGCCGGGAAAACGTTGGGTTTTACTGTGAAGAGCGAGACGCGGCGTAAAACGCATGGAAAACTCTTTCAAATCGACTCCATGTGGTTCAACGACCACAAGCTTGTTGCTTTTGTTGAAGCTGAGACCCGATGGGAAATGAACCATATAATCGGTCACCTCACCTGCTGCATAGATTATGCCTTACAAGAGAAAGTTCAACCCTTCTTCGTACTGGTCTTCCTCGAAAACGAAGCAAATCATTGCAGTCGACTGAAAAACACGTGGCAATGGCTTACAGGACTCCTACCTCCACTTCTAACAATCAGGTGTCTGCCCATATTTATGAAAAAGAATGAACAGCGCGAGGGATTGCACGTCGCAACCATAACTAAAAGCGAATTCGCCCACAAGATGCAGGGCATGATAGACTCAGCTGAGATATGAACAAGCGAAGAAGAAGACGTAGCAGACAGTAATTAGCTAGTTAAATCCTCAGAATATTTCCCCAGTAATTTTAAGGCTATTAAAAGGCTATACGCGCGTGAAGAGAGTTTTTGTCAAAATTGTAACTTCAAACCCAACCTATTTTTTAAGTTAGCTAGCTTAACCCCCCATCACCATTCATATGAAAAACCAGAATATGATTTTAACGATGCCAATGTAAATTATTATGTTACTCACTCAATTTATTAGTGTGCCTAAGCCCTAACGACGTAGGCGACTGGGCAATACTCGCGAAGGAACCTTCGTTTTCCGTAATTATACTAGGTTGAAAGGGGATTTGTGCGTTGAGGATTAGCGTCAAGGTGAAGACCAACGCCCGTGAGAGCAGAGTGGAAAAGATCGGGGACAACGATTATATGGTTATGGTAAAGGAGCCCCCAAAACAGGGAAGGGCGAATGTGGCTCTGCTAAAGCTACTCTCAAGACATTTTGAGGGTCGAGCACGAATTGTCAGCGGTGTAACGAGTCGAAAGAAGATCATTGAAATAAAAAAGTAAGTCCGCCTTCTCCACCACAAACATTCGAGATCTCTACCGAATCATTAGTATTTCTTTGAACCCAATTTCAATGCCTTTTTTTAGTTAGCTCTCTATCGGGGTTTGGCAGGTATGTCCACGACCTTAGCTAGCTAACTCACTGGCAGAGTTACGTCGATATAACCATGTTTAGGGCTTTAGTCAGGATCTTTATCTGAGGCGTCTCAAATATCCTTCGGCGTCTAGAGTTTGCTCCTAAATCCTATGGTTAGGGACGTTCGCCTATCACGACGTGCAAGTGTAGTTTCTGCTGATTTCTGATGATAGTCACGATTACTGTGTCGCCGGGCCGCGTGTTTCGTTCAAGATACAGCGACAGATCGTTGAAATCCCTGACCCTCACCCCCTCTACGCCCACAATCACATCGTTTCCCTGCACTCCTGCGGTGGCTGCTGGGCCACCAAATACCACTTCCGAGACTAAAATGCCGTCCGTGTAGTTTAAGCCGATGTTCGCCGCAGTATCCGGATCAATGTCGTATCCTTTAATGCCTATCCAGGGATGTAAATAATGCCCAGTGGCCAGAAGGGAGGGAAGCTCCCGTTGGATCGTGTCCGATGGAATGGCGAACCCGACGCCCGTGGCGCCTGAAACGATCGCGGTGTTCATACCGACTACTTCGCCCCTCATATTCACGAGGGGGCCTCCTGAGTTGCCAGGGTTTATCGCCGCGTCGAGTTGGATGACGTCTACAATCCGATAGCCGCCTGGAGACGAAAGGGCTCGGCCAACCTGACTAATGATGCCCGCAGTGACCGTGCCACTCAATCCAAAGGGGTTTCCGATGGCTACGATGGATTCGCCTACTATGAGGGTGGAAGAGTTCCCGAGAACGACGGGGGACACTGTTTCAGAGGACACCCTGACGACAGCGATGTCGCTGTACGGATCGGTTCCTACGAGGGTGGCCTTTGTTGTGTTTCCACTCGTGAATGTAACACTGATTTCGTCGGCGTCTTCAATGACATGGTTATTGGTTATGATATGTCCATTTCGGTCATAGACGAAGCCGGAGCCTTGGGCGTGATCTTGAAGTCCTGTCACCGTCTGAATCTTCGTCTTGATCAGAACTACGGAGTCCTTCACTAAGTCAAAGATTTTGGAGATGAGAGGTGAATCGCTTTGATTCACATACTGGAAAATCTCGATTTTC
>DAOVBJ010000079.1 GCA_030670615.1 Candidatus Bathyarchaeota archaeon
AGGACCGATCTCCCGTACAGTGCCGCCTCCTGGAAGTCTGCGTTCTCGGTAGAGCTCTTGTGGAACATCGTTAAGCATCTCTTTGAACATCTCATCAAACATTCGATCCAAGTTTTTAAAGACTTCGCGGCCAAAGAAGGGCCGTCTCCGTCTTCGCATCCAACGTTCAGCATCTTCGTCCCAAGACATGTTTTTCTTCACCTCTTAAATTCTCTTAACGTTTTTTTTATTCTTTGCATGAAGGTCAGATACTCTCCAAGTATCTGCTTTCCGATGGGAGTTAACGTGTATTCGTTACTCGAGAGTTCGCGTAGTACGTTGTGCTCCATCAAGTTTGCGATGTTTTCGTAGACCAGTTTGGGATTTATCAGTAAGCGATACTCTCTCTTCCTCTTTGTCTGTTTTAGCAGCGGCAGGAGCATTTTCACCCTCGTTTCATTGCAGAACAGGTTAATGACGTCCATGGCCTCTTGAAAGGCACTTTCCAAATTGTCGTCGAGCCAAGGAACTTGTTCTATCGAGCACCTATCTGCGGTCTCCGGTGAAAGATAGTCCAAGATGGCGCTGGCGTCTATAGTGAACGGGTAAAGCAGCAGTATTTGCACGTCGTTTCTCGTTGCTAAGCGACTCAGTTTGTTGCAGAGGTCGATGGTGGGTTGAGTTGTTTCGCAGAAGGTCAGGGTGACGCCGTCGTCATGGATTCCACACACGTCTACTTTTACCACGTTTCGTTCTTCGGTCGGTGATTGGGTTGCAAGGGTGGCGTTCACGTATATTTTGTTACACCCTCTCTCGATCAGTAATCGCGCGGCATAGAATTTTTCGAGGAAGAGGAGTTCGCTTTCTCCTCGTTCGCAAAGTTCTTCCTTGAACAGTCGGTAGTCTAGGATGTGTCGGAATTGAACCTCGTTTGTTGCCTTTGTCTTCAGTTGTAGGTGTGGTTCTCCCATCTTGTTACCTACAGTAACATCCCCCGCTCATAAATATTACCCTAAAGTAACATAAATCTCGATGGAACTGACATCCCTCTATCCAAACCACGAGCTTGCTACGTTTTTCGTAGAGAAGCTGTCCTTCTTTCTACTTGCGTACACCGTTTGCATAATGTTGCAGTTTCAAGAAGATGTTGTTGAACGAAGTAATAATCGTTTGGCCTACTCGTTCATTACAACACGAACTGTGGTATCCATTATTTCTGTTCTTTCTTAACGTGTTTAGATGCGTTTGCTAGTTGCTTTATGAGACGGGTCTTACTGAGAGTTAACTGTGTTCAGGATATATGGGGGTTCCTGTCGTTCGTATCTTTTTGAAGTTTTCAATTAGTTTCGATGTTATTGATCCGATGTCTCCGTTGCCAATCTTTTTTCCGTCGACTTCAACGAGGGGCACGATTTCGGCAGCGGTACCCGATAAGAAGGCTTCGTCGGCGTTATACACCTCGTGGACGGTGAAGTCTTTCTCCAAGACTTGTATCCTCTCGTTGCTCGCCAAGGTGATGACTGCGTCCCTTGTCACTCCAATGAGTATGCCGGCTGTGGGTGGCGGGGTTATGACGACTCCATCTTTCACGATGAAGACGTTGTCGCCGGTGCCTTCAGCAACCGTTCCATTCTGATTCAGCATGATTGCCTCGTCTACTTTCGCTTTAATTGCTTCGATGCGCGCGAGAATGTTATTCAAGTAGTTCAAGGATTTAATCATGGGGTTCAAAGCCGTCACGGCGTTTCTCCTTGTGGAAGCGACGACGGCCTTGACATTTACGCCTTCGAAAAGGGGTTTTAAATAGTCTGCTATGATGATTATGGTTGGAAGAGGACAAGAAACGGGTGTGAGTCCTAGAGTTCCAACTCCCCTCGTCACGATCACTCGAACGTAGGCGTCAGTTAGCTTGTTTATTCGGAGGGTTTCGAGGATGGCCTCTTTGAATTCCTCATAACTCAGGGGTATCAGGAGGTCAATAGATTTCGCTGATTCGAAGAGGCGGGTGAGGTGCTGGTCTAATCGAAAAACCGCGCCCTCATAGGATCGTATTCCTTCGAACACTCCGTCGCCATAGAGAAGACCGTGGTCGAAGACAGAGATTTTGGCTTCACTTTTTGGGAAGTATTTTCCGTCAATGTATATCTTGTATTCTTGGGACATGAGGCCACTCTCATTTTGAGGTTAGCTATTGACTTTTTTCTTTGTCTTTAAAAAGGTTTGGGCGTCGCCCTATAAACGTATTAGTTCATGGAGCGGGATTACTGTTTCAGCTACCTTTTGGGCCTATAAGATGTTATACCAAACACAAATCTCTGGGTTCTCTTGTCTAACGACGTCCCTCGTTTGGAAACAGTAATCTTAAAAACGTCGTTACAGAATAAATCTTTTTAAGGCAGAGTTGAATCGCTTCAAATCTGTCCTGGATGTAGAGATCATGAAGATCAAAATCAGATACTTCACTACCCTACGAGAGTTGACGGGTATACGAGAAGACGAATTGGAGCTAATGGTCGGAAGCAGCCTCGCGGAACTCATTGAGACCGTGTCCGTCAAGTATGGAACAGTAGCTTTTACATATCTCCACGTGACGGAAAGCGGAATAATTGATCCTTCCATTAAGTTCTTGATTAATGGCGTGGGAGCTCAGAATCTTCGTGGCTTTGAGACTGAATTAAAGGACGGGGATGTCGTGGCCATAATTCCTCCCATTGGTGGCGGCTGATCAGGACAAGGTTTCCCTGGTTTTCAGCATTACATCAACGGCGTTTCTGGCTAAGGTCATGATTTGCGGAGGAACCGTTACCTCATACCTCATGTGTTTCAGTGAGAGGTAAACCTTTTCAAGGGTATGTAACTTCATGTGAGCGCACACGGCTTCCTTGTAGGCTGGTATGAATGTAACGTCGTCTCGACCCTTCTTCAACCGGTGGATGAGCCCCACCTCGGTGGCCACGATGAATTTACGGGACTTTGACACGAGTGCTTGCCTGTAGATCTTGGAGGTGCTGCCAACGAAGTCAGCTACCTCACAGACTTCGGGAGGACATTCTGGATGGGCCAACACCTCAGCATCTGGATGCATCTTCTTCAGGGATAGAAGGGCCTCTTTGTTGAAGAGCATGTGGACCGGGCAGAAGCCGAACTTGGGTATGGACACCAGAGTCTTATCCGTATAGTCTTTAGCGTACTGGGCGAGGTTCCAATCCGGGCCAAACAAAACGGTTTCAGCGTCCATCCTGTTTACGATTTCAGCTGAATTCGCGGATGTGCACACTGCGTCGCAGTAAGCCTTGGCCTCTGCTAAGGTATTGATGTAAAGAACCACTCTACTGGAGGGGTACTTCTCCCGATAGAGCTGCACCAGCTCAGCGGGCAACATGGCGGCCATCGGGCATAGAGCATTCCTATCGGGGATCAACACCGTCTTATCATTGTTAAGGATGACTGCCGTCTCAGCCATGAAGTTGACGCCACAGAAAAGAATCACCTTCGCGTCTGTTTGGGCAGCACAAAGGGAGAGCTCGAGGCTATCCCCCACGAAGTCAGCAATGTCCTGAACTTCAGGACGCTGATAGTTGTGAGCAAGTATTACCGCCTTCCTCTTCCTCTTCAATCGTTGAATGCTCTCGATGAGGTTTTCGCTCATAGTTTCTTGGTCTCCCTAGTTATAGACACTCTCACGAACCATCATTCAATTCTCGATCACGCATATCCACGTAGTCACTTCAAATATTCTTCAAAGACTGGTCTCAAGCTCAGTTTTATAGAACTTTATCAGATATTAACTTAATCTTTTTAACTCCACAGAACTCCTCACGTCTCTCCTTTCCGTCAGAGAACCCTCGTTGCTTCATAACCTCATACCTGCCTTTTTTTCGCTCTTGCTGTATGGTGGAAGCGGACTCATTATCGTGATTGCTTGAGCTAGCTATTCTTGAATTTTTTTTGGGTGGATCTTTCCGGCGAACTTAAGTTTCGTTCCGTTGCTACGAAAACTTTGACGGATTGAAGTCGTGACACTCTTCCCGTTTGCGCCTCATTCTCTCGCACGACTTATCCTCTTTTTCACTTCATCCCTCGTTGGCCCGTCTCTGAATCATCTGTCAAGGTCTACACGATGCATTTGAAGACGTGCCATACATGATAATGTGACTGTTTAAAGTGTAACTAGATGACTCTGTCGTGTTTAGGCGTCTTGTTTTTCGATCATTTGTTTATAGTTTCTGAGGACGCCGGAGGGCAATCTCTTTACTTTCGCTTTGAAGTCTCTGCGTCTTCTCGTCAATTCACTTTCATCAATCAGTAGATCAATCCGCTTTTTCTCCAAGTCAATCTGGATCGCGTCACCGTTTTTGACTAACGCGATGGTTCCACCTAAAGCTGCTTCTGGCTGAATGTGACCGATACATGGTCCTTTGGATGCACCGGAGAATCTTCCGTCGGTGATGAGGGCCACGTCTTCGTCTAAGCCCAAGCCGCTGACAGCTGAGGTTGGGTAGAGCATTTCTCGCATGCCCGGTCCCCCGATTTTTCCCTCGTATCGAATGACTAAGACGGTTCCTTTCTCCACTTCCTCCTTCGAAAGGAAATCGTTGACCTCTTCCTCGCTGTCGAAGACTCTTGCTTTACCATTGAAGACTCGGGGAAAATTCGTGGACACAGCGGCCTCCTTAATCACCGCCCCCTCCTCCGCTAAATTGCCATAGAGCACGGCTAATCCGCCCGTTCTGGAGTAGGGCTTCTCTATTGGCCGTATCACGTCGTTATTTCTCGTTTTTTCGCCAACTAGTCTGTCGAAGAGATTTCCGTCGACGGTTGACGTGTTGTGCAGAAGCGCTTCTTTCTGGAGTTCACCCATAACAGCGGGAACCCCACCCGCCTGATGGAAGTCAATCATGTAGAGTTCAGTGGCCGGGTTCAACCTCACTAGATTAGGGGTACTGGCGTTTATCTCGTCTATCATCGAGAGGTCAAACTTGAAGCCTAGCTCCTCGGCCAACGCGGGAACGTGGAGGAGAGTGTTCGTTGAGGCTCCTATAGCCATGTCGACTCTCAATGCATTCTCAATGGCCTTCTCCGTAACCACATCCTTGACTGTAACGCCATCTCGAACGAGGCCGATGATTCTCTTCCCCGATTCAAAGGCGATCACCTCCTTCGCAGGGTCGAGGGCGTGGGTTGAGGCACACATTTTGAGACTTAATCCTAAAGCCTCCGTCACACACGCCATGCTGTTGGCGGTGTAGAGGCCAGAGCAGCTCCCCGCGCCAGGGCACGCATTGGATATCAACTCCTCGTACACCTCTCTGGTGATTCGTCCCCGCTCGTATTGGGATCGGGCTTCGAAGGCAGCCTTCACCCCCAGCCGCTGACTGCCATACTTTCCTGGCATCA
>DAOVBJ010000189.1 GCA_030670615.1 Candidatus Bathyarchaeota archaeon
TGTGTATACTGTACTGCCTGTGTCTTGAGTTGTATTGTGGATGACTGTATCCGCATTCAGAGGACGCGTCCCAGTGGAGAAGTGGAGGCATTCTCCTCTCCAAAGCAGATCTTCATTCTCCTCCAGGCAAATAGTTCTCAAAAGAAGATTGATAGGACAAAGTCTGTTCCTGGATGGATGCAGGCAACATCCTTCCCCTTGTGGGCTCGTCTCTTATCGACCCTTGAGGTACTTTAACGGCTTCACAGTTCTTCCTGAGTGGAAATCCACAAGTTTATATGGGCTGGAAGACTCCCCCTGAATGTTTATACTGATACCTTGGAAGAGGTTGATGCATTGAAGATCATCGTTACCATGGGGCGAGGAGGTACAGGTAAAACGACTTTCGTCGCGCTCATGACTAAACACTTCATTAAAACAGGTGGACACCCTCTTCTCTTGGTGGACGTTGACCCCGACCAAAACCTCGGGGAGCTGGTTGGAGTCGATCTGCCTGAGGAAGGCAAAAAGACGATATCCGAATTGATAATCGAAACGTTCTTAGAGGCAGGGGGCACCACTGTCGGAGTGCCTCCTTCAGAGAGAATGGAGGGGAAGATCTGGGAGAGCGGGCTGTATGAGGGAGACTACTTTGACCTCATGGCAATTGGGCCAAAGTGGGCAGAGGGATGCTATTGCCTACCCGACGCAGCCCTGAAACGAGCGCTGGAGCGATTGACCAAGGTCTACAAATACATATTAATCGATTCCCCTGCTGGCTTAGAACACTTGAACCGGAAAATAACCTCCGACGTAGACGCCATAATCGATATCATCGATCCCTCGAAAAAGGCCTTCAACCACGTTCAAAGGGCCCACAAAATAGCGAAGAGAGTCGACTTAGCCTTCAACAACTTCTTCATCGTCGGAGGCTACCGCTTTCCAAGAAGCTTAGAAGAAACCGTTGAAGAGACAACCGGACTACAATATCTGGGCAAAATCGCGTACGACGAAGAAGTAGAAAACTACGTTCTCCACGGAAAATCTCTCCTCCAGCTACCCAATACGTCCCCCACCTACACATCAATCACGGAAATCCGGAAAAAAGCGGGATACTAAACCCATCTTCATCAAACAACCCTCCAGGAACACCCGGGTAGAATGAACCGTATTGTGTAAAACACGTAAGGATATTAAATTCTTATTCAAGCAGTCCACTCGTAGTTATGTCCATGGCGGCACTTTCACTTTCTTCCTCATTTCTTTAAAGAAGAGTATTGCATTCTGATGTGGACTGGTGGATTCACTCCTTTACCTCTTTTTACCCCTGAGAACACCAACAACTCACGATATCTTTCCTCGCTCTATCCACTGATCCAACTCGATCCACTTTGAACATTAATGACTGGGCGGAACTGGCGAGAAGTCGAAAAGTTTTGGTGCACCTCTTTACCCTATAAAAAGGACATTCCCTTCACAATAACTTGATCTCAGACGTATGATGATTAACTTCTACCGTTAGAGATAGGTCATCTCGGGAGTGACGCCTTTGAACACAGAGTGCATACAACGGGAAAATACTGTTAACCCCTTTTTTGAAGGGTCAATGGTTTATAAGACGATGTGTTAAATATGAAGGGAGAAGGAGGAAGAGATATGTCTGACTTGCGAGGGTTCCTCAAGGAGTTAGAGAGTTTCAGCCAGCTCATTCACATAGATGATGAATTGTCGGTTGAATACGAGATTTCATCTATCTTGAAGGCCTTTGATGGCGGTAAAGTCGTGTATTTTAACGCGGTCAACGGATTTTCCAACTCGGTGGTTGGAGGCGTTTGTGGTACCCGGGAGAGAATTTACCGGGCTGTAAACGCTGAGAAGGGGGGGTTCCACGAACGTTTAGATCGTGCAATAAAGAAGCCTGAGACAACGGCAGTGGTCTCAGATGGCCCCGTAATGGAAGACATGGAGAAACCTCGTCTTTCTCACATTCCTATTCTCACCCATTATGCTGGAGACCCCGCTCCCTACATTACCTCCGCTGTCCTCCATGCCCAAACCCCTGACGGAAAAAGCCAAAACGCTTCCATTCACCGCCTACAAGTCCTCGATGACAACCATCTTGCCATACGAATCGTTCCCCGCCACCTCTACCGCCTATGTCAAATAGCTACGGAAGAGGGGAAAGCGAGTTTAGACGTGAGCATCTCTTTGGGTCTCCACCCAGCGCTCCTCCTCGCCGCCGCTTCCCCAGCCCCCTATGGAACAAGCGAATTCGATGTCGCTAACACCCTTCTACATGGAACGCTCAAGCTCATTCAGTGCCCCCACGTCGACGCTTACGCCCCTGCTGACGCGGAACTCGTCTTGGAAGGACGAATCCTGCTAGACAGGGAAGTGCAGGAGGGCCCCTTCGTCGATCTCACAACCACCTACGATGTTCAGAGAAACCAGCATCCCATAGAAATAGTGGGCGGGATGCGACGCAGGGACTATCTGTACCAGGCTTTACTTCCTGCTGGTACTGAACATGTCCTTCTCATGGGTATGCCCCAAGAGGTGAGAGTTCTTGAGTACACGAGAAACGTGAACCCGACCATAAAGGCTGTGAACATGACTTTGGGGGGGCGGGGATGGCTTCACTGCGTGGTGAGCTTTGACAAGTTCAGTGACGGTGACGGTAAGAATGTTTTGATGGCCATCTTCGCTGCCAACACCAGCATCAAACACGCCATCGTCGTGGATTCAGACATTGACGCCTATGATATGGAACAAGTGGAGTGGGCTTTAGCCACGCGATTCCGAGGTGATCGCGACCTCCTCGTCATCCCTAACGTGCGGGTGTCCAGCTTGGATTCCACATCCAACCAAGAACTCGGCATCGGATGTAAGGTCGGCTTCGACGCAACCAGACCTCTGTCGAAACCCAAAGCAAAATTCGAAAAGGCTACAATCCCCTTA
>DAOVBJ010000137.1 GCA_030670615.1 Candidatus Bathyarchaeota archaeon
AATTACACGGCTAACAAAGACGGAAAAGCCTCAACGGGCAACGCGAGTCGAAGCTATCGAAGCATCCCCACGCCCAGCGTAAACAACCTCATCCTCACACCCGGAACAGCCAAGCTGGAAGAACTCATCAGAGACACAAAACGGGGCCTCTACATCCACGAAGTCATTGGCGACTGGCTCTCCAACCCAATCAGCGGAAACCTGAGCGCCACGGTGACCAACGGCTACCTCATCGAAAAGGGAGAGCTGACCCAAGCCGTTAAAGGCGTCATTGTCTCCGCCAACTTCTTCACACTCATTCAAGACGAAGCCAGCCTCATAGCGGACGATATAGAAAACTCGGGATCAACCTACGCCCCATCCGTCAAAATGCAGAACATCAACATAATCGGCACCTAACTAGCTAGCTAAGAAACGAGGAACAGAAGTCCTCATAGATGTCACGTCCGAGGAATAGAGAAAAACTAGAGAAAGGAAGAGAGTAATGGAGGTTTTAGCATGCAGAGCAGGCTTGTTTCAGCGGTCGAGTGGTGGAAAAAGAATAGGAGATGGGTTTGCAGTCTGATTTGTTATAACGGGGAGTTCAGCCAGATGTGGCTGGAAGCTGGTAGCGAGCTGTCGTTCAAAGTGAATCCGGGACGATACTGTGTCGGCTACGCCACAACCTCTTCACGCGCCTCAGCTCCACAGGTCGCGTTGGAACCGTGGAAAGCCTACGAGCCTTGTCGTGTGAGAGCCCCCATTACGAAAGGGTATAAGTGTTCATCGTGTTCCCAAGCGGACACGGTGCTTCCATGCTTGATCTGCGATGGAGTAAAGTGTTTGGCGGAACCGGGTCGTCAGAGAAGCTGTAAAGATGCAACCGCCTACGTGTATATGGCGTCCTTTGGTCCGACGTTCGTAAAGGTTGGTGTCGCCCGTCAGTCAAGGATACCTCACAGGTGGATTGAGCAGGGAGCGAATTTGGCTAAGCGAATCATGATGGGAAACGGGATGGACGTGAGACGGTTCGAGGCAACTATACATAAATCTCTGAACGTGTTGTCCGGATTGAGAACGAGTATGAAAGTCGACACCATGTGGAAAGCACAGACTAAAAAAGAGACCTTTGCATTGGCAAACATGGAGGAGCAAATCAGGCAGCGGTTTCCCGACTTCCCCGCCTATCATGAAGCTCTTCAAGACTTGTCCCCCATCTACGCTTTACCCTCCCTAAATCGACAGCCCCTCAAGGTAAAGATTAAGAAAAACCAGCAAATAACGGGAACGGTCATGGGCGCAAAAGGGGCATTGCTGTTACTACGTGTGAATGGCCTCCCGCATTTTTTAAATCTGAAGCATCTTGTAGGAAGGAAAATAACGTTGAATACGGTGGAAGGAACGGGGTCACAGAGAGTTCTGGACGAATTTTAGAAATATCGTTAGCTAGCTCGGACGCGTGTGGTCCGAAGACGCGTTGGCTCAAAGTCCTCACAGACCGTCCTGAAACGCCGATACAAGAAAGAAGGTAGGGGGATTGAGAGTTGAAAGCATCCCCAATCAAGCCTTTCGAAAGCTCTAAGCATCGTAACTAGGGAGATGTTGTTTGTAGTGCTCTGGGTCTTGTACGACCTGAATCTCGTTTTTATCGGGGTCGAGAAAGTTAGCAATTATTCCTCCCCAAGGCATCTTTGTTGGTTTCAGCGTGAAAGGTACGCCTTTCTTTTTCAGTCGTTCGTAGAGGGCATCGATGTCGTCTGTATCTAAAACTATTCCGGTTCTTCGCTTTCTTTTCGATGGTTTGCCAGTGGATGTTATACCTATTTTGGCTAAGGGCTCGGGTGGCCCCAATTCGATGTGGTTAAAGGCTCTGGCGTCAAGAGCGATAGGTAACCCGAGGGTCTCGTGATAAAAGGTTACAGCCCTATCCAGATCAGACACTTTAATCATGGATAACCAAATGCGAGTGATTTTTCCCTTCATCCAGTCTCATCCTTCACAAGAACCATGTTTACAGGCAAGTATGTATGATGTCCATACTATTTATTTTAAGTGCATTATATTGAAACGGAACATCTTTCGCAAAATAACGTCACACCAGTCCGTAGCTCTTGAAGGAGAAGGGCAAACAGCTCATCTAGCTAGTTAGATTGTATCGAGTAAAGAAGACAGGTCTTTTTGGAGCCTCGACGTCCCTTATAAGGGATTATTTGTTCAATGGGACCCTATACACATCGCGTCTTGATGGCAATGAAAAGAGAGGGGAAGACTGAGGTCACATGTAAGCAGTGTGTACCTCAGAACGAAGGTTCTTGGGTGTAAACTTGGTTAGGTGTGGTGTGGGTTAGGGTCTCCGACCGCGTCAGGGTTCCCGAGGCAACATCTAAAATCTTTGTCTTGAATTATCGAAACCGTATACGTGGAGGGGAGAATGAAGTTTGCCAGATAAATGTTGTAAGTATATACGTTTTAAAAGAGAGCCGTCGTAGTCTTTACCGCACATCTTAGGTTTCACATGAATCGAGGGGTGAGGTGCCTGGGATTTCCTTGTTAAGCCCTTCTTGGGAATCAGACTATTGTTTGATAGGGGTAGAAAAAAAGGGGGTTGTTAGCCCTCTTCGAGGGTAGCGACTTGTTCTAGAGAGGGAATGATGAAGGCCAAGTCGAGGGCTCGGAGGGTTTTCTTCGTTGGGATGCCGTGGGTGTCGCAGCCTCTAAGTCGGTACCACGTCTGTTTGTCTTCCTCGAATTGCTTCCGGTCGTAGACCGCTGCGGCGGTACCAGCTTTGGGGCCGAGGGTCAAGGGTTCTGTGAAGACGCGTTCTGGAAGGATGTCGTCCCTGTCTGGTACAAGGCCTTGCTGTAGGTTCCAAGCTCGCTCGAGAATGATGAGGCGATGCGCAAAGTGGTCCCATCCTTCTTGGCTGGTAAAGGGGGTCCATCCAGTTGCGGCCTTCATTGCTCTCGCGATGGTTTCAACGGGTAAAGACCGAACGTTTCTGATGCATATTGTTAACGAGTCAGCAACGGCGAAAGCGTTCTGTCCCTCGATCGTCGTGCCATAGAGGTGGACGCCGCCACGGTCCGACATGACGTAGCAGAAGGTTTCCCTTTGATCTCGATTGTTTCCTGCGCCACCGACGCCCCATTCCACGCCTTTGCAGTGCATAGCAAACTTGTCTGATCCCTTGCCTACCCGTTTTGATGCGATATTAATGCCTTCAGCCAGCATGTCGCCGACGCCGTCCCTGCGAACGATCTTCCGCACCATCTCGAACATCGCGGGGACGTTGCCCCATGTCAGTTCGACGCCGTCTAGGTCGTCCTTGGTCAGTATCCCTTTCTCGTAGCATTCCATGGCCCAGGAGAGGGTGTTTCCCGTCGAGATCGAGTCCAGGCCGACTGAGTCGAGGAAGGAGCTCAAAGCGTAGACCCCGTTGGGATCCGTTATCATGCAGTTGGGGTGGAGGAGGTCAGTGGAGTCGTAGTCAGGTATGTCGAAGGTCCCTGCCCAAGGGCCCTCACGGATGATCCCGAGCTGATTACATGGCGTCGGGCATCCGAAGCAGCCCCTATTCTTCACACGACATCGAGACTCCCACTGCAGCGGGCCGCCAGTCTCGATATCGTCGCCCCAGTAGGCTTCCCGCCAATTCTTCATAGGCCCGGTTGAGGAGTCGCTGGAGCTTATGTTGGCGGTGGTGGACCCCCATCGGCTGCGACCGTAGACATAGGCTTCATCTCTTCGAAGGAGTTTATGAAAGGTTTCTTCCAAGAGGAGGAGTTCGTCGATGTCGACGACCGGTATGTCCAAGGTTCCTCGAACCGCGATGGCCTT
>DAOVBJ010000216.1 GCA_030670615.1 Candidatus Bathyarchaeota archaeon
GAGTTCTCCTTGGAATGTCTGCTGGGCGAGAAGATGTCCTCCTAAAAGTCAAGGAGTTTTATCGAAAAATCAATGTATTATCACCGGGCTTGGTTCCTGAAGACGTTACGGAAGCCATTGTCCGAGGCATGTGTGACGTTACGTCTTAAACTTCTTTGCCTTTGTCTTATCCAGTCTTCGTTGAACACTCAGAATCCGTCCTCGAGCAATCCACGCCTTCCGATACATGCCTTCAACAGAGTCATCCTCCTCAGCTTCTTTTAACGAGTCTTGGGCGAGTGAAAGAGTGATCATCAAATCGACTCCTCGATCAAGCTTCTCTCTCTTCTTCCATGCATCATCCACATTGGTTCTTGAAAGAGACAGTAAAAACGTCAAATACTCGAGGTAAAAGGCTGTTTTCCAAATATGGTCATCGAACGCTCGTTCCTCTCTCCTTGTAAGGGCACTACGGGCGCGTTCTACTGAAAGAATAGCTTTTTGCAACGTCTCCCGTATAAAGCGTCTCCTCACTTCCACTTTTTTCCCTTCATCTACACAGGCGCGTTCGTGACACAACTCTTATCGATCTATGTTTCAACAAGTTTACGAAAGGTTTAAGTTTTATCTAAATTAATTTTTGTTCATCGTTAAACACGGGTATCGGGTATGAATGATAAAAGTTTGGGATCCGCCATTTTTGCGCTTGGCCTCATAGGATCAATACTGTACGTGTATTGGCTCTTTGCACCTGCAATCCCTGAATGGCTCTTCATATGCCCGTGGGTAAGCCCCCCGGTACGTTGGGCTCTAGTTCTTCCCGTTCTGTTGGTCGTAGTGGGCATTTTCTTCATCGCTATGTGGATTGGATGGACCATGGCGGTCACGCCCCCTCCTGTGATTGAGGGAATCGAAAATGCGGAAGAGGATAAGACCTAACTGATCATGGTTGCCCCATCAAGTCCAGAGTTTTATCCCAACGGAATAAACTTAAAGCTGTCTTTTTCAGGCATATTTAATGGTTTAGATGTGACTGTTAAGACGAGTATGATGGAAAAAGGTTGTCTGCTCACAGCGTCAAATGCGAAGAAGTACCTCGTCAACATAATGGTTCATCAGGTCAGCAAAGTGGATAATAATGTCTTGAGAATAGGGTTTAAGGGTGTTGAAGGCATTGTCTAACGTGTCCCCGGGAACAAATTGTTGGAATGCAAAACGTTTCGCGCCTTCTACTACTTCACCCATCTTTGCAATGATACTACCGTCTACGAAGCCTGGAACGACTGTATTCCTAAACTCATAATCCGTGCTACCTTCCTTCAACATTTCGATCGTTCGCAAAAAATTGTCCAGGTTACCTGCGCCAAGCAGCCAATACTGCTCCAAGCTAGTTTTAACGTCCAGAGCCACGTAATCCAGATACGGCAGACACTTTTTTAGCACATCGGGAAAAAACCCGTTTGTGTCTATCTTGGTTGCAAATCCTCTTTCTTTCAACCTCTTCAGAAACTGGGGAATTTCAACGTGCTGGGTGGGTTCTCCACCCGTTACGACAACCGCGTTTATATACTTTCTTCTGGAGTCAAGGATTTGAAGAACCGTTTCTTCCAACAAGAAGGGGACACTAGGTTCCAGTACCAACCTCCAATTGTGACAAAACGGACAGCGTAGATTGCACCCCGCCGTAAATACCACGGTGGCTATTTTTTCAGGAAAGTCGATGAGGCTGGTCTTTTGCAGTCCAGCGAAATTCATGTATTCACCTAGCATGCGTTGTCAAGATGACGGCTGGGTCAAAGGTTTTACGTACATTGAACTCCGCTTGTTTACCGTCGTTCCATTGGTCAATTGGTCGGAGGTAGCCAACTACCCTCGAATAGACTTCGCAGCTTGCTCCGCAGAGAGGGCAATCTTTACTCTCCCCCGTGAGGTATCCATGACTTGGGCACACGCTGAAGGTTGGCGTTATTGTGAAGTAGGGCATGTTGGAGATTTGGGTCACCAATTTAACCAGGTTAGCCGTCGTCTTCCACGAGGAAACTCGCTCACCGAGAAAGATGTGAAATACGGTTCCGCCCGTGTACAACGGTTGAAGCCTATTTTGATGTTCCAAAGCCTCAAAGATGTCACTCGTATAATCGACAGGAAGATGAGAGGAGTTGGTGTAAAACGGTTCAGCCCCCTTTGAAAGGGACTTCTCGTTTGCCACAACGATGTGAGGATACCTTCGTTTATCGATGCGCGCGAGTCGATAAGACGTTCCTTCAGCAGGAGTAGCCTCAAGATTGTAGATGTTTCCCGTTTCCTCCTGATACTCTGTGAGCTTATCCCGCATGAAGTTCAAGATTCTCTCTGCAAAAGTGAGGCCCCCACGGGATGCAATACCCTGCCCAAACATGTTGAGTAGAGCCTCGTTCATACCAACCAAGCCTATGGTGGAAAAATGATTCTTCCAATAGCCGTCGTGTCCTTCCTTGATGGCATGAAGGTAATGCATAGAATATGGGTACAGGCCCTTCTCGGTGAAGCTTTCAAGTATCTTCCTCTTTATCTCCAGACTGGTT
>DAOVBJ010000104.1 GCA_030670615.1 Candidatus Bathyarchaeota archaeon
GATTATAAGTGTTGAATAAGCAAGAACGGGATTTTAATTGTTTCTCTGGGTCTGGTTAGTTCCTTGAAGACGCGATGTATTTCTGTTTCATCTTTAGTAAGCGATAGTTGCACTTGCTTGGCATACGGTTCTGCAGCATTCTTTATGTCTTAGCAGTCCATATCAATTGTTGGAGTATTGTTTTGTAAAAGCTGAGGTCGTGAGATGGTGAGAGTCAGCATAATAGCAGATGATTACACAGGTGCTGCGGATACCGGTGTTCAATTTGCGAAGAAGGGGTTGAAAACGTCGATTGTACGGGATCTGAAGAGAATTGGGGAGACAGCGGAGAGGGTGGACGTCCTTGTGTTCGACACGGAGAGCCGAGGCGACCCAAAAGAAGTGGCCTACGAGAAGGTGGCGTTGGCCGCTGAAGAATTCAAGAAGACGGGGGTAGAGCTTCTCTACAAGAAGATTGATTCAACCCTCAGGGGAAACCTAGGCGTTGAACTTGACGCGACCATTGACGTGTTGGATGTTTCAGCTGTTATCCTCTGTCCAGCGTATCCTAAAAATGGAAGAATCACGGTCGGAGGCTTTCACCTCAATAACCAACGCCTCATCGAAGACACCGAGGTCGCGAAGGACCCTGAGTCACCAGTGAGGCAATCCCACATTCCAACTCTCATTCGGAGTCAAAGCGGGAAAAAGGTTTCCCTCGTAGACATCGCCACGGTTTCATTGGGAGCGGAAAGACTGAAACGCGAAGTTGTGAGACAGCTGAAAGTAGGCAACCAGATCATTGTGGTTGATGCCATCTCGCAAAGGGATTTGAAGACCATAGCTCAGACAATCGCGAGCCTTGACCAGCCCGTCCTAGTTTGCGGGTCAGGTGGTTTAGCGGAGGAGCTGCCAGACGTCTTGGGGCTGGGTGAGGACGGAGAAGAATGTGTTGTAGTAATCGCGGGTAGTGTGAGTGAAGTTACGGCACAGCAGATAAGTATGGCGGTGAAGACCTTGAACGTAAAGGTAGTCACCGTTGATGTGCATCAGGTTCTGATGGGGAAAGAGGCTGGAAGCCTTGAGGCTGCCAGAGTGGTGGATGAGGCGGAGGAAGCCCTTCATGCTGGAAGGGACGTCGTCATCAGGCTGGCGGAGTCCCTGAGTGCCTTAGAGGAAGTCAAGGAAGCGGGTAAGGAACGCGGGCTAACGGATAGGGAAATGAGGACCCTGATGGGTCACATCCTTGGGAGAACGTCGCAAGCCATTGTTAAGAAGGGAAATGTGTGTGGGATGGTGGTGACGGGGGGAGAAACTGCCTTCAATGTTTACACGGCGTTAGATGTCCTCGAGGTGCGGGTTGAGGAAGAAGTCTTACCAGGAATCCCTGTGGTCACAATCGTTGGAGGACCGGCGTGTGGAACCCGGGTTGTCACGAAGGCGGGAGCCTTTGGCGACGAAGACGCCCTCGTCACAGCCATCGAATACCTGAGGGAGAAGAGATGAGTCAAATATTCAGACCCATAATTGGGATAACGATGGGGGATGCGGCAGGCATCGGTCCTGAAGTAATCGTCAAAGCGCTGGCCGTGAGGGAGATCTACGAGATCTGTCGCCCCCTCGTCATCGGAGATGTAAAGGCTATTGCCCGAGCGGTCAAAGCTACTCGGGCCGCCGTGAAGCTCCGGGTGGTGGACGATATTCATGAAGCTATGTTCGAGTTCGGAATCTTGGACGTATTGGACTTGAAGAACCTGGACGTGCCGTCGATTGAGGTGGGAACCGTCAATCGAGCGTCAGGAAGAGCAGCGGTGGAATTTGTGGAAAAAGCGGTGGATCTTGCCTTAAACCACGATATTCACGCCATCGCAACGGCGCCCCTCAACAAGGAAGCCATCAATCTGGCGGGTTATCACTATCAAGGCCACACTGAGATCCTCGCCCACTTAACCAATACACGCAACTATGCGATGATGCTTGCTGCAGGAAATCTGAGGGTGATTCACGTGACCACCCATGTATCCCTGAGAGAAGCTTGTGACTTGATTGACATGGAACGAGTTCTGAGTATCATAGTCTTAGCTTATGATACACTAAAGACCATGGGTATCACCGATCCGCGGATCGCTGTGTCGGGGTTAAACCCGCACGCCGGGGAGAGCGGCCTCTTCGGCGGGGAGGAGCGGGACCACATCGCACCAGCAGTTCAGGAAGCTATCGCAAGGGGGATAAACGTTCAAGGTCCGCTTCCGCCCGACACCGTCTTCCTCAAGGCCGCGGAGAACGCGTTTGACGTCGTCGTGGCCATGTACCACGATCAAGGCCACATCCCCGTGAAGCTTCTTGGCTTCGACAGAGGAGTGAACATCACTCTGGGTCTGCCCATCATCCGGACCTCCGTTGACCACGGAACTGCCTTTGACATCGCTGGAACGGGGGTAGCCAACCCCACGAGTATGATGGAGGCCATTAAGATGGCAGTTGACTTCGCGAGGCAACGGTTTGGTAACCTTTAATTGACAACGAGGACTGAAGAAGCCCCTCCGGGGGGGGGGGAATGGACGACTCGTCCCGCGAACCGCGTGGTATCAATGATCTCAGAAACCCGATCAACCATAATACCATACCACACGTACTCCTTCGGCGAGAATTGTAGCGGGCAACTTCTTCGGGAGACCATGTCACAGGACTGCTGAACACGAAGACGACAGGGCCTGTGTATTCCTCTTCGAGGAGGTTTTTCACCACGGAGTAGCCCACCTTACCTGGCTCTCGGGAGGCCCCGAGACGGCGATAGATGACGAATTAAACATTCCTTTTAAAGCGTCTAAGGGATTTGTCCTTCATCCTCTCCAGACTTCATTTACGGTATCTTCCATCGTAGATAGAGTAGGTGCAACTAGATGTTGTTTAAATGATTGCCGATGAAGTGGGGAGAGAGTGTCCTCTCACTCACGACGTGTACGTTTTGTCGTTAGAAGAGTGGTACCAAATGTTTTGGAAGCTGGAATCCGGTTACGAGTGTAGGTTGCGGCATCCAGTTCTTGTAAGAAGAATGGGTTAGACCTGTTTGTAGACTTTGTCGCCTGTCCGGCAGCGAACTTCAACCTTCAACCCGATACTGTCGCCCTTCGCGGCTTTTTCAACGTTTTTAAGCTCTATCTGCATGGAATCCACGGTCTGCTGAAGATCCGTGGTGGCGCCTTCTATGCTAATTCGGTCACCGAGCGCCAAGCTATTCCTGAGGTCAATTATGGCAACGCCGATCTTCGTGTAGTAATGGACGACCGTACCCACAAGCCTCCATTTGCCTTCAGCCATAACTTCATCAAATAATAATTATATCGCTTGAGCTTAAAAGATTAGTCATCGAGGCTCCATGAGCAATCGTCGGCACCATTGTCCACGACGAGGGCTTTATCCGTTTAAAAAAGGAAATCGGGGTTCTTCAGTCAGATAGGTAACTGATTTATTGAGCGTCAGCAGCGTGTGTAGCTCAGGTGGGTACGGTGTTCCTTCTCGTTACGAGTTCTCCTTCTCGTTTCATGTGCCTTATAGAGAGACGTATGAAAGCATAACAATTAGCTTGGATAAGGCATCTTAGCGCTAGTTTTTTCGGGGTTTATAGGTTTATGTAAATCAGTGAAAGCGTATCATGGTGCTACTCACAGCCTCTGCAAGGAAATAGTGGACTGATCGTTCATCTTTTAATTTAATGGAAAGGGGGGATAGATGGGAAGTTGTCCGTCGCTACGGTAAAGGTGTGTTTAAAAGCCGTATTTATCCCGTTCAGCGACAAGATGACGAAAAACTGTAAATAAATGCCGATGCGTCAGAGGAGTGATGAGAAGCGAGGATGCTGATCACTGGAACTGACTATGGTAGGGATATTGTGAAATGATTGGGGGGTGAAGAACTCTCTCACCGTCTGAGGAAGAACCGTTCAGAACTGGTTTGTGGTGGTAATGATGCCTTTGTGAAGACTTCTTTTCTGACGACTTTTGGTTCCACGACAACATTCGCTAAGAGCATTTTGTATTTATCAACTAATTCAACGACGGTTATTGGATCCACGAACTTCCACGTCGCGTTTGAGTCAGTAAAGGAGTGAACCTGTCCCTTTTCATCCACTTGGATAGCCAAGGACGTCAAGCCCTCCGTTGTTTCGGCTAAAAGATCGTTGTACTTATCAACTAATTCAACGATGGTTATTGGATCCACGAACTTCCACGTCGCGTTTGAGTCAGTAAAGGAGTGAACCTGTCCCTTTTCATCCACTTGGATAGCCAAGGACGCCAAGCCATCCACAGCGCCTTTTTGTTCCATGTTAATTTTATCCTCCTTGCAGATTATTTGTGAATCTAGTCGAGTAGCAGGGGCTTTATATGGTTGAGAGTATGAGAGGTTCTTCCTGTTCCATCAGGAAACAGTACTGCATCGGGCGTTGTCAACACTTGATTGCGGTGGATGGATGACGCCGCGAAACGAGGGACGGCAGCCATCAATTCGTACTTCAAGACAGTTTTGAGCGGATACATCTCTGTCTGAACCAGTCGTTTAAACCCCCGTGAATCCAATTGTACAAGCGTTAGAGATAATTCCTTTACGAAGGTCGAGTATGTATCTAGAAACCTTATTGGGGAGACTCTCTTCAAG
>DAOVBJ010000113.1 GCA_030670615.1 Candidatus Bathyarchaeota archaeon
GATCTGACCAGCCATCATCGAGAGCATGAGCAAGGGGAACATGGTTGATAGAAGATAGTTGATGAACGCCA
Organism: Candidatus Bathyarchaeota archaeon; assembly: GCA_030670615.1. Classification (GTDB taxonomy): domain Archaea; phylum Thermoproteota; class Bathyarchaeia; order RBG-16-48-13; genus DAOVBJ01. The sequence goes on from DAOVBJ010000113.1 coordinate 72, forward strand.
TGATTTCACCCACCGTGAGGGTGCCTGCGATCGCTTGAAGTCCCCCGAAGTACACGACAGCCACGGTGCTTAGATTCATCACTAGGATCATAATGGGGAATAGCACAGATATGAGACGAGCCACTTTGAAGCTCTGGCTCATGAGATCGGTGTTTGCTTCGTTAAACCGCGTGTTCTCGTATTCTCTACGGACGAACGCCTTGACCACTCGGATCCCGGAAAGGTTCTCCTGGAGAATCTGGTTAAGCGTTTCCAGCTTCTTCTGAACCGCCATGAAGATGGGTTGAGCTATTCGAATGAAGACAATGATAAGGATGAGGGTGATCGGGAGTAGGAGGAGCACCGTAAATGCGAGTTGTTGATTGGTTGTGATCATGAAGACGATGCTGCCAATCAATAAAAGGGGGGCTCGAACGAGTATCCGCAGCGAAAGCAGGACAACCATCTGAAGCTGATTGACGTCGCTTGTGAGTCGTACAAGCAGTCGTCCGGTTTGAAAGCCGTCGAGATTTCCGAAGCTGAAGGACTGGATCTTATGGTAGACGGCCTGTCGAACATCCGCTGCGAAGCTTTGGGCGGCTCTTACGGAGAACACGCTGTTGACGATGGCTAATAAGGCACTGAGGATCGACGCACCGATCATGATGAGACTGGTTTGGAGGATAACTGACATGTTTTTACCGACGACGCCTTGGTCAATGAGGACTTGGACAAACCGCGGAATTGAAAGATCGGCCCCCACCCCCAAAGCAAGGAGTGCCATAGCCAAAACCGCGTCCCGCTTATAGGGTTTGAGGAACTTGAGTACCCTTATGAGCGCGCTCATATCATTTTCTCCAATCCGATGATGTGTATCTTGCTCGCCTCGAAGCAGGGGATTTCACTTCGTCGCGCATCCATTTGGCTGGTAAGCCGGCACGTTTTCAGACGCGATATCTCAATAATCGGCGTCACACGAGATCAACTCGAGAAACGGTGTTTTGTACATCCAGTCTTCTGATCAAGTCTTCACGTTTCTCAGAGGTGGTAGTTAAGAAGTCTCTAAGGTTCTTCAACGTATGCTCAAACAAGATTTCACTCCAAGCACTCCTGAAGACCTTTAATGCGCTTACTACTCGTCTCACGGATCCTTGGAGTTCTCCTGAGTTCTCAGGAAGAAAAGAAGATAGAAACATAGACACTTCATCACCACAAGTAAAATAAATATCACTCGCGATATCGCCTGCGACATATAAAGGTTACTCGTTTTATGCACCTACCAGAAAAAGGTCTTTACTGACAAGATTGGAAATCAAAACATGGGAGGACATACGCACGACTCTGAAGCAGGGTGACTTGGAGACTTTGGTACCCTCTTCCCTCAACTTTCGGAAGCACAGAACCATCCTTCCATGGGGGTCCTTGCCTTGGGAAGTGAGACCAGTCTTTTACTCGAGTTCGTGGGGAACGTCTAGCAGTCGTTTATTCTGTGGGGTGAACAATCGGTCGTTCTTGCGTGAGAACGAATAATCCACATAGCAGGATAAGGGCACCCATGGTCTGCACAGGTGTGATAATTTCCCCAAGGAAGTGCCATGCTAGGATCGCTGTGAAGAAAGGAGCTGATAATTCGGTCAGAGCGATGTGACTGGTCTTGCTCCGGCGTAAACCCTCGTAGTAAAATATATATCCCAGACCGACTAACACGCCCAAAAGAACTTGATAGATGGATGTAACGACTAACTGGTTTAAGTAAAATAAAAGCGGAAGGAATACGAGGGAGGCAATGACGAATCTTAAACACACGATGAGAACGCTGCCTATTTCCTCAGTCAATTGTTTCCCCGGTATCGCCACGATGGCCCAACTCACGGTTGCAAAGAACACCGTTAAGTCACCCAAGTTGCCAAAGGTGAATGCGGCAATGTTGTCAACGGTTCTGCCCGTGATAAGGATGGCGGCACAAACGATGAGAAGACCCGCAAGGAGGTCGCGTTTCTGCAACCGCTCTTTCAAAAAATAGAAGCTGAAGAGCGAAATAAAGAGGGGTTGCAGATGCGCGATCAACGTGGCGTTGACGGCGAAGGTCTGGGATAGGCCGAAGAAATACATTATGGGAGCGAACACGGTTCCTACAAGCCCCACAACCAGAAGTTTTGAGACGTTTTTTCGAGTAAACTTCATGTGGGTTCGTCGCACCAGAGTGTATGCGAAGGCGGTCAAGGATGCAAAAAACGCTTCCGTCGCGGCTACTTGGAGGAAGGTGGCGGAGTTAAACAGTAGTTTTCCGAGGACAGCCTCAACGGCCCAGATGGCTCCAGCACATACTCCAAATAAAAGTCCTAGAATCCGTTGATTGACCACGAATAAGCCACCGGTCTTCATAACTCTTTGTAAAGCTAGCGAGCTATCCTCCCTAAAAGTCCTATGGGCATTGAAAAGGATCCGCGTCTTAAAGGGGTGGTGCGTTAGCTAGCTACGAAGTGATTGCCTACTGGACACGAAACGGGTGTCTCCGTGCAATCAGGGGAGACAGTCTTTGAGTCGATATATGGATCAATTGAAGCCGTAAGGTCTCTCATCAGGGGCCTTGCGTTGTCGGATTGAGGGGAAGCGTTGTCTTAAACGGTGATTTCCTCTGAAACACTCGTTTTTACAACTCCTCAACGCCAGCCAAGAAGGAAGAGGAAAGCCTAAAGGCGTTTTTTTTTATGAATGACCTCTATCCTGTTGGTGACGCAGATATCAAGCTTTTAGAGCCATTTTGTTTGAAAGTATATAAGAGAAATGGGAAGATTCTCTAGCATAAGACGTGAAGAAGACGATGAAGACCCTGTCCTTTAACGCTAAAGACGGCGTCATGAAGTTGATTCCTACCGATCCAGACGACCTGTGGGTAATATATAATGTTGTGAGAAATGGGGATCGGGTCTATGGACGATCGAGCAGGGTCATTAAGGTCATGGATGTAGGTGCGAGGCCGACAGAGGGGAAACGGGTGTCTCTGTTTCTTGGAATACAAGTGGAAAAGGCTATTTTTAAGAGAATGAATGACAAGCTGAGAATCCATGGCGTCATCATTGAGGCACCAGAGAAATACTCGATAAAGGGCAGGCACCACAGCATTACGGTCTATGTTGGGAGACCCCTCACCATCGTAAAGGACGAATGGTATCGACGCGAACTAGATATGGTTGAGAGGGCAGGTAAATGGAAGACAACACCCATTCTCATAGCGGCCATCGATGACGACGAGTGCGGCCTCGCCGTGTTACGTCAAAACACTCTGCAAATCCTCGCGGAAATAAGAGCCAAGCTCCCGAGTAAACGCGAGGCTGATAAGAGGACCTCCGCAACCACCAGCTACTTCAAAGACGTGTTAAACGCGTTGGCCATGGAGTGGAGTCGAGAGGAAGGGGCAGTCGCAATCGTCGGTCCCGGCTTCCTGAAGGGCTCTTTTACAAAGTTCCTCCAGGAGAAGCGTCCGGATATGGCGAAGAGTGTGTCCGTGGTGGGGTTGGCGAACAGCGGAGGCGTCGGAGGCGTCAAGGAGGCTCTTCGAAGCGGTGTTCTGGACAAAGTGACGAAAAGGGTTCGGATTGTCGAGGAGTCCAAGGCAGTCGAGGAGGTCTTACGCAGACTGGGCTCGGGTAAGGGAACGGTTAGTTATGGCGTGGATTCCGTGACAAAGGCCGTGGAGTATGGAGCTGTCGATTTCCTGCTTGTCTCTGACAAAGTGCTGAGGGAGGCAGAGGACGAGGAGAGGACGCGCCTTGAAGGACTCATGAGGAGGGCGGAGCACATGGGGGGGCGAGTCATGATCATTGGGAGCCAACATGAGGCCGGCGCAAAACTCCTAGGTCTGGGCGGAATAGCCGCCCAACTCCGCTACGCCATAGACACGACGTAGCACACAAATGACTGAGCGAGGAAGGAACGGCGTTCACTGAAAGTACGTCAGCCAGCTTCTTAAGGGGATTGACAGATCGTAATAATGCGGGTTAGTTGTAACACGAAAGAGTCGAAGCGCGAAGAGAAAACAATTGGGTCCACTGAGAACATCCAAACGAGGAAGATGCTTAGAACTCCTAGGGCCATAGATGGGGGCACGTCAATGGAGGGCGAGTGAGGAGAAGGCTAGAAGAGTTGAGAAACGTTCTTTATCGCTGCGACGGCTAGTTTAGCCGCGTTTTCTGCATCATCGAGGCTCAGCATGGATACGGGGCTGTGAATATATCGTGTGGGAATCGAGATGACCCCGCTTGGAACACCCTCTCGAGTCAGAGCAATCCTAGCCGCATCCGTCGACCCA
>DAOVBJ010000135.1 GCA_030670615.1 Candidatus Bathyarchaeota archaeon
GTGCTGTACGTCTGTGAGAACAACATGTACGGGATGTACACGCCAGCTTCCTACGCTCTCTCTGTGCAGGATGTCTCTAAAAAGGCTGCGGCCTACGGGATGCCGGGTGTCACCGTGAACGGGATGGATGTGATCGCTGTCTACAAGGCCGTCAAGGAAGCTGTGGAGAGAGCGAGGAAGAGGTTGGGGCCAACCCTCATCGAGTGCAAGACTTACAGATACTACGAACACTTCGGGACTTCTGAGGTAGGCTCCTACGCAAACTACGGAAGAACGAAGGAGGAGGTTGAAGAGTGGAAGCAGAGGGACCCCATCAAAGGCTTTAGAGCCCAACTCGTTAACTCCGGGGTTCTAACGGAGGAAGAGGCTCATGAAATCAAGAGAAGCGTCGAGAAGGAGATAGAGGATGCAGTACAGTTCGCTGAAGAGAGTCCAAACCCGGCACCTGAAGATGCTTTGCAGGATCTCTTCGCAGGATGAGGTGATGGTGGAGAATGGGAAGAAATATAACTTATGCCCAAGCCATAAACGAGGCCATCGCCGAGGAGATGAGCAGGGATTCAAGAGTATTCCTGATGGGGGAGGATTTACGGGGTAGACCCAGCCTCTGGAGGGGCAAGCCCTTGGACGAGTTGTTCGGTGATAGGGTCATCAACACGCCCATCTCCGAACCCGGTTTTGTGGGAGCTGGCCTCGGAGCGGCCTTAACCGGGATGAGGCCGATCGTCCAATTGATGTTTGTGGACCTAGCGTTCGTGGCGATGGATCAGATAGTCAATCAGGTGGCTAAGTGTAGATACATGTCAGGAGGACAATCCAAAGTTCCCCTCGTCATCATGGCTCCTGAAGGGGCGTCTGGGATGGCGGCAGCCCAACACTCTCAAAGTCTTGAGGGATTGTTTATCCATATTCCGGGTTTGAAAGTCGTTGTGCCATCGACTCCCTACGACGTCAAGGGACTCCTTAAAACAGCGGTCAGAGACGACGACCCAGTGATCTTCCTTACCCATAAACGCCTCCTAGCATCAAAGGGGCCTGTCCCCGAAGAAGAGTACCTCATACCTTTCGGACAAGGAGCTGTCAAGAGAGAAGGAGATGACGTAACAATAGTTGCTTGGCTCTACACCCTGACTAAATCCCTCGCCGCAGCGGAGAAGCTTGAAGAGGAAGGGGTCAGCGTAGAGGTGATCGACCCGAAAACCCTCGTCCCCCTTGATGGCAAGACAATCTTAGAATCCGTCAAAAAGACTGGGAGGCTCGTCATCGCAGAAGAAGAGTGCAAACGGGGAGGGGCAGCGGCTGAGGTAGCCGCCTTCGTAGCCGAGGAGGGCTTCAACTTCTTGAAGGCCCCTATTAAAAGGGTGGCCTCGGATGATGTACCCATACCTTACGCTAAAGTCATGGAAGACTTCGTCCTTCTCCAGGTAGAGGATATCGTCAAAGCCGTCAAGGAAATCGTGTGATCGACATGCTAAAAGAATTTATCTCCCATCATGAATCGATTGGTGAGGTGGGAAAGGAATGATGTTTGTTTTTATGCCCGACATGTCCACGCTGGACTTTGTTATGGAGACCGGTACTATTGTGAAGTGGCTTAAGAAGGAAGGAGAGTCCGTGGAGAAGGGGGAGAGCCTCCTCGAAGTAGAGACAGTCAAGGTGGTCATAGAGGTTAAGTCCCTGGCTTCAGGCAGAATATCGAAGATACTGGCTCCTGAAGGAGCAGAGGTGGCTGTCGGCGAAAAAATCGCCATAATAGAATGAGAAGATGGAGCCTCAGACTACCCTCATTCACATTCTCACCCTTATTGTGACGATTGGACGCTTCCTCACTGTAAATTAGGGTTCCCACACCCCAGCAAACGACTCGACCATTAAGCCATCGATCAGGAGATTTCATCTTTCTCCAGAGAATCATTTTCATCGCCACTTCTACATCCTCAACGTGGCTTTTGAAGAAGCTTTATGTAGATTTTAACGTTAAGCGAATAAAGAATCGGGAATAGATGTCAGTTCATATGTGCTGGGGGCATTCTAGGGCTTTTTTTATTCCCTGCAGAAACTTGGCGGCTTCAACTCCGTCGGTGATCCTGTGATCGAAGGATAGACTGTTGGTCATCATTTGCCTCGTCACTATTTCACCATCTACCACCACTGGTTTTTCGGATATGCGGTCAACAGTTGGTATGACACTCTGAGGAGGGTTAATTATGGGCATAAATACGTCCACTCCCAAAGAGCCGAGGTTTGTGATGGTGAAGGTCCCTCCTGTCACTTCCCCCAAGGAGAGTTTACCGTTCCTCGCTTTTTCAACGAACGCCTTTCTGGCGTGAGTGATCTCGATCAGGGACTTTCCATCCGCTTCGCGAATCACGGGGACTATAGGTCCACTCTCCAAGGCAACGGCCAACTCCCATATGAATCCTCTCGAAGTTCTTGATCTCCTCTCCCTCCAGTCTTGAGTTTAGGATGGGGCTTTGCTTCAAAGCGTCGACGACTGCTTTGACGATTATGTCCGTGTATGAGACTCGGATCTCTCTAACCTCTCGAATCAGCCTCTCCCGAAGCTAGCCCGCGCGCTAACGTAAAATTAGAAAAAATATAATGTTTCATATTCTTTAATTGTTCACAACTTGATATACTCCGTGCACATTTAAGACCTTACAAAGGGAATTTAAATTTAATTTCACTCCACATATTCTTTCCCTATTATTACACACACGCTCATAAATCAAACCTAAAAAAATAACTTTTATGAGTCTATATAATATGCTTTTATTGAATGATTTAACATGATATCTAAAAGGGTAAGAATTCGTGAAGTTGGATTAGCCGTCGGAGAGTACCCTCCAGGAAAGTATAATGCAATCACTGATGTTGACTCGGTTAAGGTTGGACATGCTACAATAATTACAGGCAAAGGTCCCCTAAGGGTTGGTGTAGGACCTGTGAGGACAGGGGTAACAGCGATCATCCCCCATCCAGGGTGCCTCATCGATGACCCAGTTGAAGCTTCATATTTCGTATTCAACGGAGCTGGCACCACAACTGGACTATCACTCATTGATGAATTTGGCTTAATAGAAACTCCTATTATGCTAACCAATACTCTAAATGTTGGCACTGTATACGATGCCGTTGTAAGGTACATGATTAGGAAAAACTTCCGTAATAGGGAAGTACGTTGGTTCAATCCAGTCGTTGGGGAAACGGATGATGGATACTTGAACGATCTAGGTGGGCTGCATGTAAAGACTGAACACGTCTTTGATGCTCTTGATTCAGCCACTGGGGGGCATGTGGTGGAAGGAAATATTGGAGCTGGAACAGGGACAGGAGCACTCGGGTTTAAAGGGGGAATAGGGACATCTTCGAGGAGGATTAGAATCGGTGACGTAAAATTTGTAGTAGGCGTTCTTGTTCAATCTAATCACGGAGGGTCTCTCACGATTAAGGGCGTCCCAGTTGGGAAGGAATTGAGGAAGGAGGAAATAAAGCGTGAAGTAGACGGTTCCATCATGGTTATTATAGCAACCAACATCCCTCTATCAAATCGTCAACTGACCAGAATTGCGAAGAGGAGTACCCTAGGTCTTACTCGAGGAGGATGGGCTGCGGGCCACGGAAGTGGAGATTACCTCATAGCTTTCTCAACCTCCTTTCGGGGAAAAGAATGGAGCAGTGACGTCAAGGCTGCAAGGGAAATGATATTGAAGAACGAGAAGTCTTTGACTCCTCTCTTTCGAGCAACAGCAGAGGCTACCGAGGAAGCGGTTCTGAACTCCCTCTTCAAAGCAACTACTATGGAAGGTAGGGATGGACATGTTCGTGTGGGTCTTCCAATTGAGCGCGTTCTTCAAACCCTGAAGAAGTTTCATCGGCTTTGAATC
>DAOVBJ010000120.1 GCA_030670615.1 Candidatus Bathyarchaeota archaeon
TTTTTCTATAACTTTCAAGAGGTAAAGGTACATTCTGATTCCCTTCGACCTCCAAACCCTTTTGACGATAACAACAATTTATGTGAATTAGATTTTTTAGCTAGCCATCGTCTATTTCAGACGGATTTATCATGGGATAATGCGTAGTATAACCGTGCAATTTCCCTGTGCAACGAGCCGTTTATGGGCTCCTTTGAGGAAATATGCCTCTATTTAGTCTCCTTCTCAGAAAAATTTTTTTTAATTTATCGTTTTTTACATTAGAAAAAATGAGAGAGACCCAGTCCACCGGCGCGTACAGTACCGACCTCGTTTGCGGTGGACTGCTGTGTCTACGATGAAGATGGCTAGCAATAAATTTCTGGAACTTACACTTTAGAGCTCAAGAATTTACATTTTTTAGGCATTCTCATAGAAATCTATAAATTCAAAAACAGCTAGCTAGGCGACTCACTTTTGAAAAATGATCCTGAGACACCTCTTGGTTCCTTGGCTTTTCCTTCCGTCCATCGTTTTTTCTCAAAAGGGGATTAAGGTTTAAACGCTCCCTCATCATTGTCCCATCAGCCACACGGAAGCGACTGCCAAGGATACGCCAAGGAGCTCTCGTATCGTGTACGTTTCGTGGAACAGAAGATATCCCGTCCCGATGGAAAACAAGATTCCCAAAGGCGTGAGGATACTCCAGACGATGCCGTATTTTCCCTTGCTTAAGGGGCTCATGATCAACATTCTGGAAACGAAGTTGATTGTGAGGCTCACAAAAATTATCCATCCAAACTTCGAAGTGAACGCTTTTTCAAAAAACTCTCGGGTGAAAAAGGACTCAAACGATAATTCTCCAAAACCGTCAGTACCGATCTTGAACAAGGAATTTCCCAGAGTACCTATTAGCGCAATTATTAACATTTCCATCCAGATGTTCACGATTCTGTGGCCTCCTATCTGTGATAAGCGTATATTCTCTGCTGATTAAAGCTTTAACTATTAATGGAGAGATTATAAGTGTTCTTCGCTTCATGGCCCACATCGCTGAGGGGTTAGCCGACCTAAAACTTGTGGCTGTCCTCAAGCCACAGGTACCCTGGCGGGTTGGCTGGTTAGTGGAAGGACCTTGTGATACGGTTTGCAGCGAATCTTAATATACTCAGCGTAGTAGACTTTCAGTTACGTGTGATCACAATGAAGCGGGCACTGATAACTGGGATAACCGGGCAAGATGGAGCGTATTTAGCGAAATTCCTCTTAAAAAAGGGTTATCAGGTGTTTGGGACCTTCAGGCGAACGTCCACGCCCAACTTTTGGCGTCTTCAAGAAGTCGAGGTCTTTGATCAAGTGAACCTCATTCCCGCCGACTTAATCGACTCGGCTTCCATCGCGGAAGCCATAACCGTGGCGGAACCAGACGAAGTGTACCATCTAGCGGCTCAAAGCTTTGTCGGAGCCTCCTTCGAACAACCAATCGGGACAGGAAACGTGACGGGGCTTGGGGTGACGCGGGTTTTAGAGGTAATTCGCTTGATTAATAAAGACATCAAATTTTATCAAGCGTCCACCAGTGAACTTTATGGCAATGGTAATGCGCATCCTCAGCGAGAGGAGTCCTCCTTCATGCCTCAGAGTCCGTACTCCGCTGCGAAACTGTACGGCTACTGGATCACGCGCATCTACCGAGAAGCCTACGACATCTTTGCTTGCAATGGCGTCCTCTTCAACCACGAGTCTCCCTTACGGGGGCTAGAATTTGTGACGCGAAAGATCTCTAATGGCGTGGCTCGAATCGTAATCGGCATGGACAAGACGTTGCCTTTAGGTAACTTGAAGGCGAGAAGGGATTGGGGGTACGCTCCAGAATACGTTGAATCCATGTGGCTGATGATGCAGCAGGATACGCCTGACGATTACGTAATCGCTACAAACGAAGCCTGCACCGTTCAAGAGTTTGCGGAGAAAGCGTTCGAGGTCGCTGGATTAAACTGGGAAAAATATGTTATTGTGGATAAACGCTTCATCCGACCCTTGGACGTTAATTATCTTCAGGGAGACTACAGCAAGGCCCGGGAAAAGCTTGGGTGGGAGCCGAAGGTGAAGTTTGATCGCCTCGTGGAGATCATGGTTAAGGCCGATATTGATCGATGGAACAAATGGCTTCACGGGGAGCGATTCCCCTGGGACGCCCCTCACTATCCCGCTGAAACGAGAATCTTGACACGATCCTTAAGGATGTAGATCCTCATGATCCCCATTTACGAGCCCTCGCTGGGCGAAGAGGAGGTCGAAAACGTGTTACGCGCAGTGAGGAGTGGCTGGATCAGCTCGAAGGGGAAGTATATCCCCGAATTCGAAGACGCGTTCGCTCAATACAGCGGCGTCGCTCAGGGGGTTGCCTGCTCAAATGGTACCACTGCCCTTCACCTCGCTCTGACGGCCTTGGGCATTAAAAAGGGCGATGAGGTCATCGTACCCACACTAACCTTCGTGTCGACTGCAAACGTCGTCCTCTTCACTGGGGCCACACCGGTCTTCGTAGACGCGGATCCCACATATTGGTGCATCGACCCCCAGAAAATCGAGGACGAGATTAGTAAGCGGACGAAGGCCATCATTCCCGTACACCTCTATGGTAACCCCTGCGACATGAGAGCAATCATGAAGATAGCCCACGATCATGGCCTCTACGTGGTTGAAGACGCCGCTGAATCCCACGGCGCGCTCTGTCACGACAAAATGACAGGCTCCTTTGGGGACATAGGCTGTTATTCGTTTTATGGGAACAAGATCATCACGACGGGCGAGGGGGGGATGTGTGTGACCAACAACGAGCATCTGGCTGAAGCGATGAGACGACTGCGCGACCATGGCATGGACCCAAACAAGAAGTATTGGCATGACCGACTTGGATTCAACTATCGAATGACCAATCTTCAGGCGGCGATAGGGGTCGCCCAGGTAAAAAAGTTGAAGGGGTTAATCGAGAAGAAACGGCAGATTGCTGCGTGGTATGGAACGGAGTTGGAAGATCTAGCGATGAAAGACCTTATCACGCGGCATCCAGAGACGCGTTGGGCGAAGAACGTTTATTGGATGTACTCCCTCCTCCTCAACGAACTCTTCCCCCTCACTAGAGACGAAGTAATCACGAGGTTGGAGGTTGAAGGCATTGAAACAAGACCCTTCTTCTACCCCGTACACACCCTTCCATGGTATAACAAAGGTGAAACATTTCCCGTTGCAGAAGCGCTATCGCGGGCGGGAATAAATTTACCGTCCTCAGCCAACCTCAGGAAAAACGACGTACGAACGATCGCTGAGAAAATACGATGTCTGATCTGAAGCTAGCTAGCTTTTTCCACCGTCGTCGGAGAGAAAAGCAAGTCTTCTATCAAGATGGGCGAAAGAAACAATCTTTACCTATTGCAAAAGTGTCTGACGTCCAACGTGCTCACAATCCGTAACACGGCATCGCCACATCGTTTAATCAGGGGGATCAGCAACCAATTTCTCTTGTGTGTTTGCAGTAACGGGACACAAATTTGACTTCAACACGTCAAGACTCTACACGGTATACGCTCATGGTGCCAAACGTTTGAAGAAGTCGACATCTTTCTGCAATGACCTTCTTCAAGGTTCCTTCGTAGTCGGGAAAGTACGTCTCCAAGAAGCCCTCACCGTTGAAGACGAGGATTGTAGCTCGCGACAGGAGTGCTGAAAACTCTTTAGCTTGTATTCGAATTTGTACCTCCTCGAGCTCTTTCCTCATCGCCAACAGACTTACTGGGTTGAGATCCGTGTTATTCTTCATCATGAGGCTGAAGGCTTTGTAGGGAAAGTAGTTGATCAAGTCTAGGCTTCCTCCCTCGGGATCCGGTGGAAGAACGAGTCGGTCAACGAACCGTATCGACAGACTGGGATCAAACGAAAGAACCAAGTCATCCCCATCCAAATTCCCTTGGATGAAGCTGGCCACTTCATCTAAACCGTTTTCTCTATCTCTCGACCACGTGTAGTCTGAGACACTTGCCAGAACCATGGCGCCGCTGTCAACGACGACCGTCGCCAGAAACAGGAGAGTCAGAAGCACAGGCGCCATACGCCTTAGGGAGCGCTGCCTCAAAAGGGACTTGCCCTCCTCCACGATCTTGGTGACGTGTATAGGTATCAGTGGTGTGATGAGGAGGGCGGCGCCGGTGGCGAGGAGGGGCCAGACGGGGTAGATCATGTA
>DAOVBJ010000035.1 GCA_030670615.1 Candidatus Bathyarchaeota archaeon
TATGTTGATACTCGCATTCAGGGCGTAGTCGATCCGGAGGTCACAGGTCACGTTTAAATTCATGAACGACATGGGCCAAACGAGGTCAGCGACATCGAGTTCCGAGGTCACCGTCAACACGTTGTCTACCACGGTCTTTTCAAAAGCAAGGTCATACAGGCTAGAGGGGGCAAAGGCACCAACGTTTCCCAGTATAGACAGGTGCAGTGTTACCAAGTTATCCCCAAGATCCTCGAAGACGACATTGATACGAGCCATGTCTGCGACGAATTCGAAGGCTATCGTGTCAACGCCGGTCTGGTAGGGAACACTGCGTGACGCGTTAACGTCTACTCCGCGAAGAGGCAAAAAAGTGATGGCAACGATGATCGAAGCGCTCACTAAGAGGACGATCAGAACTATGGCAAGGGTGCTTCGGGGTCTTCTCGCTCCTCTCTCCAACCTACTCTGTTCCATCTTAGTCGAGGATTTACGGATAGGAGTCCCACATGTCGGACAAAAGGCTACGTCCTCATCTACTTTGGCTCCACACTTTGAACAATAGGACATGTTTTCACCTATCAACATAGTGTAGTGTCAGGGTATAAAAGCGATTAGCTAGCTCATTTAAGGCTCAAAGATAAAGACGTTTTCTTTCGTGTCGTCAACCCAAGTCAACAAGCAAGCTTTCTGCACATCAAAGCTATTGAGGCAACCTTCACGGTGGAGTGGGGAAGTCGCTAGCTTGCTTCAGAAGCGGTCTCACGTGATCTGTTGTATGACTTTTTCCGCGAAGAGTTTCGCTCCATCTTTCCTTGGCTGGTCGAGGAATCGGAGGAGGAAGTGTTCGACGCCTAGGTCGATGTAGCTAGTAACCTGATCCAACACCTGCTCCGGTGTACCAGCGAAATGGGCTCGTCGTCCCCGCGACGAAATCCTTTTAACTTCCTCCTCAGTCTCAGCGATGGCCACAAAGCCCTCCAAAGTCGTCTTAATCGAGTCGAAGTCGCGCCCAACCTTGGAGCAGTGATCACGAAGCACATCCATCTTATGTTTGACCATTTCGGGGGTGGTGGCGTGGGTATTCCACCAATCGGCGTATCGGGCGACCACCCGCAGCATCAGCTGTTCCCCACTGCCGCCAATCATTATCGGGGGACGGGGATCAGGTCTTGGATAGCACCTAGCCCCTCGGACATTGAAGTATCGTCCCTTGAAGTGTACCTCATCTTCTGTCCACATCCGCTTAATGATCTGAACTGCCTCCGCTAACTGCCCAATCCTCTGAGGAGCACTTGGAAAGTCGTAGCCATACCCCTTATACTCTACTTCACTCCAGCCTGCGCCTATGCCCAAGACGAGTCTTCCGTCTGTGAGGGCATTGAAGGTGGCGGCCATCTTGGCCAGAAGAGTGGGATTGCGGAACGAGTTACATAGAACGGCGCTTCCAATGGTGAGGTCTTTAAATATTCCAGCCAGATAGGTCATCATGGTCCAGCATTCCAAGGCATCGGCGTCTCCTCCCGGGCCTTTCACCCATGGCATGAGGTGGTCGGAAACCCAAATCGTTTTATAGGTGTCTTGAGCGTCGTGGATGTATTGCAGTATTTGGCTGACGAAGATACTTCCCCGGACGCCCTCCTCGGAGAGTGTTGGCACCTTTATACCGAACTCAAATTCTTTCACGAGTCTATTCCCATCCCATTCAATTCGCGTTCTCTAATGAATAGAGTTCTCAAGGAGAGATTACATAAACGTTTTCTCTGAACCTATCCTTCTCGAAAGAGGAGTCTATTCACTTACACGTTCTGAACAACGAATAACATGTAATCGAATTGAAGACCGACTTGAGACCTGCGTTGAACATGACGACTACGAGGGATTAACTACGAAGTACGACCAAGAGAGAAGTCGTCGCGAGATAGACGGTGGCTAAAGTTATCGTGGATAAGACTATGGACGACACGAGCTTAAACCCCCTCTCATTGTACTCTTTATTGTCTGGTGCTGCTACGGTGTAAGCGTGTTTATTTAAAAGGGAATCCACACAGCGGTCTCACAAAACTTGTTTATCAAATAAGTTTTGCTTATGAAATAAGTTACATCCGTCTATAAACGCGTGTACTGCTAATTCTTATGCAAGAACGAGAGGATGAGATCCCATTGACCGTCTCAGAGAAGGCTTTCGCTTGAGGCTCTGAGTTCGGATGCGTTGACGCGGAGGCCAAAGGTAAATATATCCCTATTGAAACTACTTTTGCTGGAGAGACCTCGAAATGAATATCATAAAGATAATGCCTTGCCTCGACATGAAGGGGGGGCGCGTGGTCAAGGGCGTCCAGTTCGTCGATCTGCGAGACGCGGGAGACCCCGTGGTGAACGCCCAGTTCTATGAGGAGGAAGGCGCTGACGAATTGGCGATCCTCGATATCGCTGCGACCGTTGAAGGGAGGAAGACGCGACAGGAGTGGGTGAAGGACGTCCTCAGAGTAATAAGCATACCTCTCACGGTCGGTGGGGGGATTTCGAGTTTAGATGACATGGTGGAGCTCTTCAACCTAGGTGTGAGCAAGGTCTCCGTTAACACGGCTGCCGTGAAGCGGCCAAGACTTGTGCAGGAGGCCTCAGAGCGTTTTGGGAAGGAGAAGATTGTTGTCGCGATTGATGGACGCCGGAACGAGCAGATGACTTCAGGCTTCGAAGTCGTCGTCCGTGGCGGAAGCACCGGGACGGGTGTTGACGCTGTGGCGTGGGCGAAGAAGTGCGAAGCTCTCGGCGCTGGTGAACTGCTTCCCACCAGCATTAACCGAGATGGAACCGAAGAGGGATACGATGTGGAGTTCACGAGAGCCATTTCTAACGCTGTCTCCCTTCCCGTCATAGCCTCGGGGGGTGCAGGAACGTTGGAGCACCTATACGAGGGCGCTGTCTTGGGAGGTGCTTCTACCCTCCTCGCAGCTTCGATTTTTCACTTCCGCAAGATATCCATACGGAAGGCGAAGGAATACCTGCGAAGCAAGGGGTTACAGGTAAACCTCTGAGAGATGGTCGCTCATTAGCTAGCTTGGAACGCAAATGAGCTGGTTAAAAAAGTATGGGGGCTCTGTTATGGCAGTTTTAAGCGGTTTCCTCAAGGGTTATTGCCTGAGCGGGGCAGGCCTCAGCAGCTTGCTCAACGCAGTCTTGAAGATCCGCTGGAATCAGTCCAACCGATACTTCAGCGGATAGTTCCTCACTGTAAGCGTCTACCACTCTGCTCATTCCATTATCGTCCCCAAGAACGAAAACTTGAGGACACAGGTTGGGTGCAATCCCGCATCCAATGCATTGGACTCGATCGACAGTGACTTTATACTTCGTCATTTTCATCCTCTCATTCTCATAGTTAATGAGGGAATTAATCTTCTTTAAGGTTTCGTCCCTCAAGACCCTAGCTAGTTTAGGATGGTTCACATCTGGGCTCCTTAATACAACAAAGGTTGTGTTCGACGGGATCGACATGTTTACATAGGAACCAGATCATCTCCGCTCTGAATACCACCCGAACCATGGCTTACCAGAACGTTTTTGAGGGGTGAAATCATTCAAGGTGACGGTAAATGGGTGAAACGGAGTCGAGACCAACAGAACAATCGAGTTTGCGTTGTTAAGGTGGTTATGGAAAGTGCCAGTGGATTTCACTATGAAGCAGGTCATTGTGGTTCGAAAGGATCTGCATATGGACGTGGGTAAGTTAGTCAGTCAAGCATGTCATGCCTGTCTGGGAGCCTCTGAAGAGGCGAAGAAACGGGATTTAAAGGTGTGGAAGATGTGGCGTCGAGAAGGGGCGAAGAAGGTGGTTGTGAAGGTCGATTCTGTCGAGGAACTCTTAGCCTTGGATAAGAGGGTGGGAAGGCTACACCTACCGAAAGCGTTAATTGTCGACAGAGGCTTGACGCAGATTCCCCCGAACACGCCAACTGCCTTAGGCATCGGACCGGGAAAGTCATCGATCATAGATGCGGTTACTGGTGAGCTAAAACTTCTTTAGGAAAGAGACCTAATTAAAAAAAATAATAAGTAAAAAAAGGGAACGGCTTTCTCCTTAATTTTCTACAAACAAAGCTCTTAAGGAGTTGGTTTGACTTTGAGTGTTATCTCGATGGTTGACACCGATCTTTTGCGTCCGTCCTGTTCGGTGAGTTCTTCCGTTCCGATGTTGATTTTGTCTATCTGTAGTTTTTGCATGAATCGCCGTCTTGTTACTTCAGCCACGTCAACGGCTGTCGTTATGGCTCGCCCCCGAGCCTTCAACACAACCTCCTTGGCGTCAGGTGTGTTCATGTAGGATATGACGGCTAGGACGTAGGCCATTACAGGTTTTCTTCCAATATAGACAACATTTTGGTCTTCAGACATGATCAGTCCTCCTTTTTGAGTTCGCTGGTATATGTGCTTCACTAATAAAAGTTTTATTGCTTAAAACGTTTTTCACTGAGTGAGTAAAAAAGGATTATATGGCCTCCTTTAAGGCAGCTTCGCATGGGCAGCTCCTCTTTTTCGGGATTTTTGGAAGGGTCTCCATGATCAGCTTCCGAAAGTTCGTTGCATTCCTCCCCATCGTCTGATAGACTTCCCGAGCGGTCACGGGTTTGTCGGCCCAAACATCGTAGTCGGTGACCATGGCTACGGACGCGTAGCACATCCCCATCTCTCGGGCGAGAACTACCTCGGGAAGCAGGGTCATACCGATGACGTCGACGCCCCACCTGCGGAAGAGTTTGGACTCCGCTCGCGTCGAGAAGCGGGGGCCTTGAATGCAGATGTAGGTTCCTTTCTCGTGGGTCGGTAGTCCCATCGCCTTGGTCGACGCGATGAAGGTCTCCCGGAGTTCTGGGCAGAAGGGATCCGCGGTGGATATGTGGCAAACCTGTCCTCCATCGTAGAAGGTGTCGCCCCTATTCTTCGTTCGATCAATGAATTGATCCAGTATCACGAACTCTGATGGTTTGTAATCTTCCCGTAAACTTCCGACAGCCGAGGCAGCGATGACGCGTTCAACCCCAAGCTCCTTCAAGGCCCATATATTCGCTCGAAAGGGAATATTATGTGGGGGGATTTGGTGGTTTTTACCGTGGCGTGGGAGGAAGGCGATTTTTTTCTCAGCATAGTATCCAACGGATATGAGGTCAGAGGGTTTACCGTATGGAGTGTAAACTTTGGTCTCCTCCACGTCTTCAATGATCTCTTGTTCATAAACGCCGGTTCCACCGATTATTCCAATCTCAACATCTGAGTCAACCAATTCACGCAGCTCCTTTCAGCTTATTCATAGAGAATGCATGTAAATAATCGTTTGGTTCAAGACGATGAAGCATTGACGTATTATTTGGATATCTTTACCCGCAGTTTTCCCTCTCATCATCTATTCTACATAAAGGAGTCCATGTGATTAGACTGACCTCTCTTTCCATTATAAGAGTAAGAAAAAAACAATAGAAGAAAGCAGATTTGCTCAACTTCAAACACGCACTTCGTTAAAAATCATCCTAGTCTGCCAATTCTCGGAAATAGATAGTTGGAATGGATTAGTAGAGCTCTATCCAGATTCCATTCGGGTCTTCTATGTAGGCCCACCGACCTTTTTCAGTCTTGACTTCGAGAACCGCTCCATGTCCAAATCGTTTGGCTTCTTCAAGGGCCTTGTCTAGGTCTTCGACCTTGAAGGCCAGATGGTCCAACCCTTCTCCCACAATATATTCGGTATTGTAGGGACTATCGGCGTCGTAATAGTTTAATTCGAGAATGAAGTTTCCATTCTCACTTTGTAGGTTAACGATTTCTCCCTTCGTTTTCTCGATCCTAAATCGATTTACTACCTTCATTTCAAGTAGTCGCGTATAGAAATCGATGGATTTTGATAGGTCCTTGACCCTTATTCCAACGTACTCGAATTTAGCTTTCAATTCTCCTCTCATCTAGGTGTTAGTGTATGAGCTATAAATATTACTTTCCTACTGCTTCTGGAAAGCAGATGCTGTTACATAATTTCAAGTAAGGTGATTATTCCCTTTCAACAAGAGTCCCCCACTCTTCTCAAAGGATTTCCTGAGAGGTTCGAGGAAAACCATGATTTATCATACTTCAACCTCAAAGAATATCAAAAATATTGGGAAAGAATGCGTTAGAATGAAGGGGATTAGCTGATGAAAACTTTTTAAGATGATGCCAAGAGTTCTATTTGAGGAAGTTAGGTCATGAATGTTATTGATGCGATAAAAACCAGGAAGAGTGTACGCAAGTATTCAGATAAGCCTATTGAGAATGAGAAGTTGACTGCTGTTTTAGAGGCTGGACGACTCGCTCCCTCCGCTTCCAACCGACAAGAGTGGAGGTTTATTATTGTCCGCGATCTTGCAACGAGGAAAAAACTTGTTGAAGCCTCAAATAGGCAGAGCTTTGTTGGAGAAGCCCCAGCTGTAATTGTAGCATGTGCCGAGACCGACGGGCACATTATGAGGGGTGGGCTCCCGTGCTTTCCAATAGATGTGGCCATTGCGCTCGACCACATCACCTTGGCGGCTGTTGAGTTGGGGTTAGGTACTTGTTGGATTGGAGCATTTGACGAAATGGAAGTAAAGGAAATTCTGGGCATCTCGAAGGAGACACGGGTTGTAGCACTAATGCCTATAGGATATCCATCCGACCCCTCTGCTGTTGAAAAGAGACGACTCCCATTCAATGAGATAGTGAAATACGAACATTGGTAGCCAAACGATGTCAAATAACGGTAAAGAAGAATTTTTACCATTGAAGCGTACCTACTACAATCCATTATAAACCTCAACCATACAGTGAGGTAATGCTTGTCATTCAAGCTCCATCTAGCTAGCTAAGCGTAAGCTTGTTGTGAAGGCAGTACTCTCTATCACATTAGACAAGTCTAGACTATCCAACATTGGAGAAATCTTTAAATGAACACAGCCTTCCTAATTTTCGATGGAATAGGAGGGGCCCGTAGCTCAGCAAGGATAGAGCATCGGTGAGAAGCAGGCGAAACACTGTTTACCTGTTCTCGATGAAGCTTTTATCCTACTGAAAGAGACCCGGTGGTCGTGGGTTCAATTCCCGCCGGGCCCGCAATTTCATAGCTAGCTAGGCCCTAACGGGTAATCTATACTCAGCGACCATCTAAATAATCGATCAGCTTGGTAACTCTCACCTCCCTCAATCGGGTGTGAAACAATCCATTCTTCAGATAAAGGAGGATAAACGTCTATGGCTTGACTGCCTAGCTAGCTATTAAAAACAAGCCATGAAAACACAGCTCCTTTGCAGAAGCGGAGGCCTGAACCAAGGCTTACTAGTTATAAGCCGACGCTAAAGGTTGAAGCGGATGTATTGGAGAAGAGGAAGAATTGGGATTTCTTTAAACTCCTACTCGCCCTTCTTGAATTCTCGCAGCTAGTTAGTATTGGATAATATTTAGCCAGAATCTAATGTCATATAGTTTATAAGGGCTGTACATATATATACAATCAATAGAATTTCTTTATTCTTTTGGTTTAAGCCTTTTGGATATTGAATATTTAGCTAGCTACTAGGATAATACTCTCCCAGTGTTAGCCTGAATAACACTTGATGTTAGAATGAGGTGGTAGGATTCACATGTGTATATTAAGAACTGGTCAAAAGAATTGCAGGAAGTGTACAGCAAGATTTAGCTATTGCAAGGATAAAAGTACTCGTAAGAAACGTAGGAGATAAACATATTCGATTAATATTGTTCCTTTTAGAGTAAACTCGTATCAACTTAAAATTAGCTAGCTAGGATATTAATTTAATATTAAGAAGGGTTGATTGAACGTGTATAGACGCACCAGTGAAATGGTCAGTGAGGAGGAAAAGACGGGGCATAACGAAGTCATCCGTGACTTCCTAAAAACCCATGAGAAAGCTAAGGCCGTTGACATCGCTGAAATGCTGTATTCAACTCTCCACATGTCAGTTGTCGAAGTCCAACTCTGTCTGGGAGAACTCATTGATAAACATCAAGTTACCCTTGA
>DAOVBJ010000185.1 GCA_030670615.1 Candidatus Bathyarchaeota archaeon
CTGCTCAGCCAATTCTTCTAAAGTGATGGCGGTGCGACGGAGGTTACCCGGCTTTTTCGCGACGATTGAGGTGGTTCCAACGACCCACTGAACCCCCACCAAAGCGTCATCCAAGTCTTCTACGATTGACGCCTCTTCCAGGACCTCTCCTGCGTGGACAGCAAGAGAGTAGGCCCCATTTCCAATCTCGACGTTGGGGTTAACCAGCAACAGCTTGGAGAGATCGATGTTTTTCATGAGTCTTGCTTTTGACCCCCCGTTTCCTTCGTGCTCCGGCTCTACTAAAACAACTCGAACCTTCAAGGAAAAATCCTTCATGAATCGTACGCCTTCATTTCTCACATCTTTCAACCCAGTTTAAAGGTTTTCCAAGGGATGAATCCGAAAAAATCAGCTTTTCAATTCATGTAAGGCTGGGACGGGGGAAGACCTTTCGTAACTTGAATATCAGCCCCGGTTTTTTAATCATGTACTTGACGTATCGCAGCACGGTAACGCCTACCTTCGATTGGCGGTCGATGTCTCCGTCGACCTCAACTCGCCTGATCAGGGACGCATCTCGTTGAATCACGTTGAAAAGGTAATCAACTTCGTCGTCGCTCAAAGAGTCCAAGAAGGCCCTGAACCGTACACTGAAGGCGATTTCCCCTCCGAACTGGGCTCTCCACTCCGTCTCATAGCTCCTTAATGCTTTCTCTCTGAGAACGGCTTCAGAAGAACCCTGTAACGCTTTTACAACAGCTCGCCCAGCAATCTTTGCGCAAGCCATACCGTAATATAGTCCACCGCCCGTCGTGGATTTAACCTGTCCCGCAGCGTCTCCCACGACCAAGACTCCGTCAGACACGACTCGGCGGAGAACTCCACCCGTCGGAATGATGTGGCGGCTTTGCGCTAAAACGCGGCAGTCCACAAGTTTTTCACGTGCTATCGGATGGTTTTCCATGAAATTATCTAGATGCTTAGCGACCGGCGCAAGGGTGTTGGGCCGCAAAGCTAATCCGACTCTCGCTGTGTCATGGCCTGTTGGCACAATCCACGCGAAGAATCCGGGCGCCCACCTTCTTCCAAAATAGAGTTCAACCATGCTTTGAACGGTTTGAACGTCTGAAACATCTCTTTGGACGCTTATTCTGACCTCAGAAGTCTTCTTCGAGTATAAACCCGCTAACCTTGCGGTGGTAGAGGCTGCACCATCAGCCCCAGCGATAAGTCTTGCTTTTACTTCCCCCTTTTTTCCCTTCCGTTCAAAGAACACGGTGACGCCGTCGGGTTTGACGGAAAACCTCTTGACCCTTGTATCTGTTACAAGTGTTGCTCCTGCGGCCACTGCTTTCGTTGCGAGGCTTTGGTCAAAGACACTCCGATCCAATATGAGGGCTTGTGTGTCACCACGGGCTATTGTGAGCGGCTTTAAGCTTGGAGGGTAGAAGGTTGCGCCGCTAACCCGTGCTAAGACTCCAGTTGCTTCGAATTCAAGCTCCTTTACGGCGTTGACTGACACCTTTCCCGTACAGTGCTGAGGTAAGCCGACTTCGGGATGTTCTTCAAGGATTAGGACGTCGCCGCCTTCTCTGGCGATGGTTTGTGCTAGGGTTAGGCCTGATGGCCCCGCCCCAACGATCACAACGTCACACGTTAATGCCAGTCAATCACCTCGGTTAAGGGGGGCGATTTAGCTCTACAACTGTTTGAAATATAAGGACGGCAGAGATCAACGTCTTGAAGTAGGCTCTTTCAAAGAGGTGTTATTTAAACAAGCGAAGTCCCTTGAAGGAGAAGGAGTGGCGGGGTTTTCCTTCCTTTTTAAGGCAGTCGGGTATCGTGTAAAGGTAGATGGTGTGTCCTCGAAAGTTTTCCTTTTTAGTGTATGACCATTCCGGGAACTCGAAGTCGTGGCTGACGATTCTCGTTCCCGTCGAGGTCTCCTCGGATAATTTAGGCTTTAATTTGTTGTTGCCTGACGTGGTTAGGTAGAGAGTGACAATGGTCGCCTCTGAAAGGTCAGCATCTAACAGATTGCCGTTAAACACTTGAATCCGACCCTCAAGATTTTCATTTTTAACGTTCTCCAGATCCTTCTTGTACAGATCCCGCCTCATCTCATATCCAACAGCTTTTTTCGCTCCAAAATCTTTGACAGCCGCTATTAATATGCGTCCATCCCCACATCCTAAGTCGAAGACAACGTCGTCACTGCTTATTTGTGCGATCTCTAACATTTTATTCACGACATCGGGTTGGGACGGAACAAAAGGTGCTAAACTGACTACCATAACACATCATCACTTCTGAAACATAGAAATAAACAACATATAAATAACTCTATCTGACGTCATAGACCCTAGGACTACTCGATACGAGTGTTGAGTGGTAGAGCCATAGGAATCATCGACTCCTCTCGTAGTAATCGCATCTGAACTATTATGTAACCGCGAGGAACGGCTTCCCGAACAATTGTTTCGTATCGACGTCTGAGGAGGAATGCGAGATTTCAACTAACATGCTAATAATTGAATTTGAGAAGCTTGAGCTCAAAGACCCCGTCTTGGTTCAGGGTCTTCCGGGAGTCGGCTTCGTGGGAAAGATTGCCCTTGACTTCTTCATCGAAGAGTTGAAGCCCCTGAAAATCGCGGAGGCCTATTCAACCTACCTCACGCTACCTGATGGAGACGTGGGTGTCAAAGTAGGGTCAAATGGAGCGTACACCCTCCCAAAATACGAGTTCTATGTATACCAAGAGAACACGCCCCAAACAATCTTTTTAACGGGGGACACTCAGCCAAGCCCTTGGGGGCAATACCGGGTGGCTGAAGAGGTCTTGGATTTCGTTGGGGGGTATGGATGTAAGACCGTGATTGCCTTGGGAGGCTATAGTACACCCCAGAATTTGGAGGTGGTCTACGCTATTTCCAACGATTTAACGTTGATAAACGAGTATAGGAGTCGCGTCAAGATCGCGCGGGGTGGCGTAATCAAGGGCGCATTC
>DAOVBJ010000084.1 GCA_030670615.1 Candidatus Bathyarchaeota archaeon
CAAAAAAGGTCTTGAACTCTTCCTTTGTCTTTTGCCTATAGAGATGTAAATAAAGGGGGAGTTTTCCCTCGTTTAATTCATCCATGACATTTCCATAGTTTAGATCGAATAGGTCAGATATGGATAAGCCACTCTGGAAAAGACAGAGCATAATGGCTTTATCCCGCATATTGTTGGCTACGTCCACATACGCCTTAATCTCTTCTATCTTCCAAGGGTGTTTGTTATTGACTTCTTGTGGAATTGATGGTGGAAGCCTAACATCTCTCCCTGACACTTCAAACCCACTGTATTTGAGAAAGTTTTGAATTGAGGAAAAATAGGTTCTGATTGATTTTTTTGCATAGTCCTTATCCGATAGGTAGTCTATGAAAGCGTTGATCTCCCCTACAGCTAACCTCTTCTTCTCACGTCTTGGCAACTTAGCGTTTTCGTCTAACCTGTCGAGGAAATCGGATAAGGTAGCGTTTTCCCCATGTTTCTCTTTATAGTATCTAAGGAACTTAGCTAGTCCTATTCGATACAACTTTCTTGTGCTATGCGTTCTCTTGGTTTCCAGATACTCTAAAACTTCACTTCCTAGCTCCGTTTTCGCCATCTTTCAAACCTATTACATATAAAAGCACTCAGGTTATATAAATATTACAATTAGAAATTAGCTAATACGTGTTAACCAATGAAGACGCTTTAAGGATTCCTTTTACCTTTTCAGCCACATCCTGAAGATCTGCTTCATTCGGCCTTCCTCGGATGTCACCTAATCGTCCATCAATCGAACGATCGCGAAGAGCTTCTGTCCTATATGCTCCAACGACATACCATTCTCCTACTATCGTGTAGCCTAAATGATCATAAAGTTGCCCCATGTATTTGACGGCCGGAATGGCCTCATTGATGCCCGTGTGAACCCCTCCATAGGTGCAGTAAACCACGACCCGTGCAGATGACCTTCGCGGAGACGCGGGTTTCACCTCCCCCGCAGTACTATATTTTTGCAGAAGCCTTCTATGGAGATCCATTAAGGGGATTCCAGGCAGCTGTCCATATACGCCCGATCCAACAAACACAAAATCGTATTTCAAGACATCCACAGCAACATTCTCACCCGTTATCTTCACAGTCTCCACGGTATGTCCCATTTCCCGCAGGGTCTCCTGTATCTTCAAGGCCACTTTCTCGGTATTTCCCGTGGACGAAAAAAATATGTTGAGAATGTTCAATCCCCTTTCCTCCCCATCATGCATCGTGACTACGTATCTATTCTACATAGAAGATAAAGACGTTGTGGTGCGACGCATTGTTGTCTGAATAATTGGTTTTAATAATTTTTGTAATATTCATAAAGTACACGGATTGATAGGGCATGCCTTCCTTGCAAATATTTGAGCAGAGACATCTTCATTTTAGTGTATTGCTGAACGAATAACTCGCTAGTACCCGAGAGATGGCTAGTGAGGTGAAGAGTAGTACAGAACCTAGTTGAAGGAAACAAGTGGATGTTTTTGTTGGGGGACAACTAACTAGCTTTAGCGTACGTTAAATGGTTTGGCGCCGGGAGAGGGATTCGAACCCTCGAGGTCCTCAAAGGACCACGGGCTTTCCTTTCTCGGCTCAAGGCCCGCGCGTTAATCCACTCTGCCATCCCGGCAATCTTAATCCAATGAGTATCGCCTCTAATAAAAGCTAGTTAAATCCATTGGAAGCTTCATGCATAATCTGGGAAAATAGTTTTTTCGCCTCCTTTTATTTAAGCCACGCGCCTTGCAATTCAATGCGTCCCTTGGGTGATCTACGCCCCAATGATTGACTTGACTTTGCTTAGGTATATATGAGAGATGTTGATATGGTCTAACTTATGACGGTCAAAGCAGTTCAGCAATGCATTATCCCCAGCTGTGGCAGAACCTATGACGTGTACACGCTGAAGACGGCATGTGAAAAATGCGGAAATCTCGTGGATGTGCGATACGATGATAGACCCAACCCTACGTTGAAAGAAGTCTTCGATGAGCGACGGAATCATCGCGGAAATATCTTCAACGAGAGTGGAGTCTGGCGTTTCAGGGAACTCATCAACTTTCCCGGAGTGGACTGCAACGACTTTGACGCGTACAGTAACGTCTTAGTTTCCCTAGACGGCGCTGAGGGAAGAACCAAGCCTTTCCACCTGACGCGGGTGGCAGAGTACGTGGGCATGCGATCCGAAAATTTTTGGCTCCAATTTGAGGGAAGCAATCCTACCGGCTCCTTCAAAGACAATGGGATGGCAACGGCCTTCACCCATGCCAAGATGCTAGGCGTCAAAAGGATCACCTGTGCATCCACGGGAAACACCTCCAGCTCGGCAGCAGCCTTCGCGGCCAACGAGGGGATCGAGGCCATCGTCTTCATGGGCGAAGGCAAGATTGCCCGGGGGAAGCTGGCTCAGACCTTGGACTACGGAGCCCGAGTCGTTCAGATTCGAGGCTACTTCGACGATGCCATGAACCGGGTAAAAGAACTCGTCACGAAGAAGGGCTTCTATGCGGTCAATTCCCTCAATGCCTTTAGGCTGGAGGGACAGAAGACGATGATTTACCGCGTCCTAGCCTATTTGAAGTGGAGGGTACCTGACTGGATCGTCTTTCCTGGAGGGAACCTAGGCAACACCTCAGCCTTCGGCAAGGCCTTCAAGGAACTCTATGATTGGGGTTGGATTAAACGGATGCCCCGCGTGGCTGTTGTCAATGCTGAAGGCGCTAACACCCTTTACAGACTATTCAATGAATTGGGCGTGAAGTGGAACGGAGGACGGGTCGACGACGACGTCATCGATGAGTACTACACGGACTTGGAGCGGAGGCGGTGGAAGGCGGAGACCAAGGCGAGTGCCATAGAGATTCTTAAACCCGTGAATTTGAAGAAGGCCTTGAGGACCTTGGAGTACACTGATGGCATCGTTGTCCAGGTGAGCGACGAGGAGATGCTTGACGCCAGAGCCATCGTGGGCCGAAATGGATTCGGATGCGAGCTCGCCTCCGCCGCAACGGTTGCAGGCATCAAAAAACTAGTGTCCGAAGAGAGAATACGAGCGGATGAGACCACGGTGGGTATCTTGACCGGGCATATGTTGAAGGATATGGACACAATAATCCAGTATCACCTCGACCCGAGGAATACCTTCTCTAACACGCCCCTCGTCGTTGCAAACGATCTGCAATCAATACTCGCCATCCTGTAGCCCTCTATCACCCTCGACTTCAAAAAAGCCCTGTTATTTTTTTTTACCATTCGTGTCCTTGGATCACGATTCTTTTCCAACATAACCTACAAATTGGACGCTGTTCACCTCTGTAGCGGATATAGACTGTTATGTCCCTGTTTTCACATTTTTTTCGCCACGGGTTTCTACAGCGCCCTCTGAGCGGGCTTCGCTTCAGAGTGACCTCGTTTCCTGCGTTCTTTTGTCTCGACTTCAAACGGCGTTGCCTCCAATCACTTCTTGAATAACGTCTCCTGGACGGACCACCCTCGAGGCCTCATGTCAAACTTTTGTTGTGTGAAGCCAAAAGTGGACAAAACGGTTTCTGCCGCGTCAAGAACCAGGCTTTGGTACTTTTCTCGATCATAGTACTCTGAGGCATAGATTTTGAGGGGCGCCACTCTGCGGAGGGGGTTCCGGTGTCTCGCGTTCACGTAGATGAAGTCAATCATGTCCCCTTTCCTGATCGCTACGTCTTGTTGGGCCAAGCTTACGGCCGCCGAGACATGGGGAAACAGGCTGGTGTACTCGGACAGGGGCTTCCTGAGCGTCTTTGAGACGACAAGCTCTTCCGGAGGAATCTCCGCCTTCATGATCCGGTTCACCGTCTCAACGACGAAGCTCACTGCCCTCGTGTACCCCGTAGCGTAGACGTCCGCGACGGTCTCTGCATCGAACAAGATTTGTATGAGCTCGTTCTGGAAGCTTTTGATGAATCTTGGACAGTCATGGCGCCTGGTTTCAATGCCTCTCATCAGTGGGTTCCCATTGGTTAGGACACCAAAATAATGCTTTTGAGCCTCCATGTTCAATGAAGAATGCGATCGGCGGGGCAGCAAGAGAAAAAACTTATAGTGGTGATCCAGCGCTATGGGTAGGCCTGTCTGTTGACGTATCGCCCTGCTCAGGACCTCATACGCCTCTTGCGTGGCATCTTTCTTTTTGACGAAGAGGGAGTCGGTGTCCGCATAGACTACGTCGAAGCCCCGTTGCTGAACAAAGTTCTTCGTCTTTACCAAGGTTTCCCGTGACCGCCTATTGATCTCCTCAAAGCACAGAACGTTTCCAAACCTGTTCCAGCAACAACCGGACGTGCCATAGAGGCAGACCAAGATCATCTTCAGCGCTAGTTGCCGCTGATCACACCACCGCCATTCGGGGCTGTCCTCATCGTATCTCCGTCTACGCCTCTTGAACCACAGCCGCCGGTCAAGGATCTGCTTGGTCACGTGGGGGAGCAGAGCGTCGTCCCGCATGCTTAGCCCTTGCGGCGTCACGGTTTCGTAGCTCAAGCCGTCATGGACGATTAGATGGGGGTACTCGCTCTCAAAATCGAGTTCCGCAACATTTTCATGCACTACCCCCATCTCTGGCGCGAGAATTAAGCCTCCACGGTCCCGGTTCACCACCTCCTCAACGGTCCTGATGTACGCGTAGCCCCCCATGTTCTTGGGAATCACGTGGCCCCTCTTCAAGAGTTCATAGCAGTTCCGTGAGTCTATGATCCGGTTCGCCGTCCACCTTGCGGCTATGCCTGGGGGAAGGACGCTGAATCGCGATCTTTCGACTAACCCTGCGATTCCGTAATCTTCAACGTAGCCGTAGTCTAAGACCACGCGTCCACGGAGCCAGCAGCGGAGAGACTTTGGCACGTTCTCGAAGGTAGCGGGTTCTCTTCCCAGCGGTAAGTCCAGTTTCAGGCGCTTAACCCGGTCAAACAGGTACATCACTGTCTTTTGTGCTTCAGGACAGATTAGAAAATCGGGATCATACGTCTTGACAAGTGACGTAAACTGTTCTAGGACGGCTTGTTCTCTTCCTTGAAGAACGTGCGCTTCCGGCCCATACCTGACGTCTAGGCGGGTTATGGCGTCTCGTCGAGGATTGGGATACCGCCTTACACTGTCTGTATGAAGATCGAAGAGAAGGCTTGTGAAGGGCGGCGGCGGAATTTCCCC
>DAOVBJ010000193.1 GCA_030670615.1 Candidatus Bathyarchaeota archaeon
GAATGCGATTACTATGGAGAAATATCGATAACGCCTCCAGCGCGCGCGCGCGCTAAATTTTTGGATATATTGATTCCTACAAAAATGCTTAAAGGTTAGTTCATCAGTATATTCTACTTAGTATATCAAGAACATAGAAAAACCAACTTTAATTTGGGTTGTCTAGGGATAATGCGTAGTATAACCGTGTAGTTTGCCTGAGCAATGAGCCGTTTATGGGCTTCTTTGATGAAACACTCCGCATTTTATTCCCCTTCTCAGAAAAAATATATTTCAATTTATCGTTTTTTGCATATGGAAAAATGAGAGAGACCCGTCCGCCTGCTCTTACAGCAGTGGCCTAACTAACTAGCAATAAATGTATACGTATCCTAATTAATTTCTAGAATTCCTACTTTAGAACCCTAGAATACACATTTTTAGGGCATTTTCATATAGAAAACTGTAAATTCAAAACATCTAGCTATACACAGCCACTATAAACGCCTTCAATACCCTGAAGTCTCGTTCAAATCTCTACGTAAAAAAAGGAGATAAAGGTTTTCCTCAATGGTGAGTTGTGGAATGTGGGATTGCTTTTCACGACAATTCTGGAAAACCCGTTGATGTATTCGTTTTCAACCTGTGGTTTAGGAATAAGCTTTAAAACGGTCCATAAAAAACTACTTTATGATGCTGATGAACGCGACTTCAAAGATCTCTGAGAAAGAAGTGGAGCACATCGCTAACCTTGCGAGAATTGAACTCACCGAGGAAGAAAAAAGAAGCTTCACCGAGCAGTTCAACACCATCCTTGAATACTTTGAAATCATTAACGACTTGGATACTGAAGATGTTCCTCCCACGTCCCACGTCATAGACGTGACCAACGCGTTTCGAGAGGATCAGGTGAGCCCCTCCTTAGCCATGGAAGACGTGTTGAAGAACGCGTCTAAAAAGGAGCGCGGGTTCTTTAAAGCTCCTAAAATAATTTGAAGAGGCTATTGAATGGGTGAACCATACCTCCTAACGGCGAGGGAAACAGTGAACGCGGTGCAGAATGGAGATCTCACCGCTGAGGAATGCCTCCACGTAGCTCTTGAACGAATTAAAGAAGTTGATCAACATATTCACGCCTTCATAACCCTGAGGGAAGACGTTGCTCTCAAAAGGGCCAAGGAAATCGATCGAAAAACCCGAAAGGGAAAGGCTCTAGGACGCCTTGGCGGAGTCTGCATAGCCCTCAAGGACAACCTCTGTACAAAGGACTTTCCGACAACCTGTGGATCTCGAATGCTTGAATCGTTTTCGCCCCCCTACAATGCCACGGTCGTTGAAAACCTCTTGAAGGAAGACGCAATTCTCCTCGGTAAGACGAACATGGATGAGTTAGCTATGGGCACCTCAACAGAAACCAGTTATTTTGGTTCGACGCGAAACCCTTGGCAGCCCGATCATGTTCCAGGAGGCTCCTCAGGGGGAAGCGCAGCAGCAGTTGCCTCGAAGGAAGCCGTCTTGGCCTTAGGGTCGGACACCGGTGGGTCGGTCCGATGTCCCGCAAGCTTCTGCTCCGTCGTTGGGATGAAGCCCACCTACGGCCTCGTCAGCCGGTATGGCTTGATAGCCTATGCTAACAGCTTGGAGCAGATCGGGCCCTTAAGCAGGGACGTCTACGATTGCGCACTGTTGCTGAGTGTGATCGCTCATCATGACTCTGCGGACGCTACATCCCTAACTACGCCACGTCAAGACTACACGAGTTTCCTCAGGGAAGACCTTGAAGGCCTAAAGATTGGGGTTCCAAAGGAATTCTTCGGCGAAGGCGTCGACGAACGGGTGGTCAAGCCTCTTCGAAAAAACATTGACAGTCTCGAAAGCCTTGGCGCTTCCTGGGCTGAGTGTTCCCTCCCCACACTCAAGTACGCTCTTCCAGCCTACTACCTGATCGCCATGTCAGAGGCCAGCTCCAACCTGGCCCGATACGATGGCGTGCGGTACGGTTACAGCCAGGAGTATTCTTCTGAGAACTGGAACACCGTTTTTTCCAAGAACAGGAGACGCGGTTTCGGCGCAGAAGTCAGACGACGAATCATACTGGGGACTTACGCCCTCTCAAGCGGCTACTACGACATGTATTATCTGAAGGCCTTAAAGGTCCGAACCTTGATCAAAACGGATTTCTACAAAGCGTTCCAAGGCTTCGACGTACTCGTCGGTCCTACCATGCCCATACTTCCCTTCAAGATCGGCGAGAAGATCAA
The DNA here is from genome assembly GCA_030670615.1 of Candidatus Bathyarchaeota archaeon. GTDB lineage: Archaea > Thermoproteota > Bathyarchaeia > RBG-16-48-13 > DAOVBJ01. The sequence goes on from DAOVBJ010000193.1 coordinate 2,241, forward strand.
TGACCCCCTCGCCCTATACATGTGTGACCTGTTAACCGTCCCTCAAAACCTGGTCGGCTGCCCTGCCATATCCATTCCCTGCGGATTCGTCGAGGGGTTACCTGTGGGAATGCAGATCACGGCGCCGCCTCTGAGAGAAGACTTGTTATTCAGAGCAGCCTACACTCTTGAACAACACAACCCTGTAGAAAAAGGTTGATTTCATTGAAGCCAGACCTCACTCAGACGTTGAGCCCGACCGATCTCAAGACCGTCGAAGCAGTCCCCTTTTGAGTCTAGATGATGGAGTTGACCCAGTTGAACGACCATATAAAAAGGCTTAGAAGAGAGAAATTGAACCTCATAATCTTAAAGGAGGATACGACGCTGTTCACGAGCAGTGAAGAGGGCATGAAGCCCCTTATTGAAGCCATTAATCGGGTAGGAATATCCACGCTGGAGGACGCGATTGTTGTGGATAAGATTGTGGGGAAGGCTGCAGCCCTTCTCATCAGTTATTTCAAGGCAAAAAAGGTTCACTGTATAGTCTTGAGCATAAAGGGGAGAACGGTTTTGGACAACCATAGTATAAAACACTATGAGGAGAGGCTGACGCCTGAGATCATGAATCGGAGGGGAACTGGCCTATGCCCTTTTGAACAGGCTGTAAGGGACGTGGACGACCCGTT
>DAOVBJ010000049.1 GCA_030670615.1 Candidatus Bathyarchaeota archaeon
ATACCTTCTGCACCCAGGTTAGTGAGAAGTCGAAAGCCTTGCTAGCGGGGATCTCCCAAGCCTTCAAAAGAGCGGCGAAGAGTAAGATGAAACGCAAGCTACTATTGCAGTCTCTTCTGGACACAGAAGGAAGTAGTGGAAAGGCGAACAAATAAAGAGTGTACGCGAATGACACAAACACCATAATAAAGAGGCGAAGCCATTTTGGTTTCGGCGAGAACGGAGCCTTGAGCCGTCAGTTTCCCCACGTTTATATAATATTGCGCCACCACCGTCATCTCGATGGAGGCGCTGACAGTAGGTTCCAGGGGAAGGGGGGCAAGTGGTCTCTCCAGAACCTCCACGCGAGCCTACTCACCAGCACTGAGGTATAAGCCTCTCTGGAAGTGAAGTCGTGGAGCTAGAGTTACCCCCTCGAACGCCCTTCAACCTTGACCATACCCTGAACTGTGGACAAGCCTTCAGGTGGAAAAAAGTCGATGATATCTGGGTTGGAACAGTCGATGAGACAGCGATACAGATGTCGCAGAGAGAGAACAAATTATTCGTTCAAACTTTCCCTGAAGAAGCGGGAGAAACCCTTGTCAGGAAGTGTTTTCGACTTGAGGATAATTTGCCGTACATCACATCCATGATAAATCGGGATGAAACAGTTAGAGCAGCCATACGCCGACTCCATGGTCTCCGAATCATGCGTCAAGACCCGTGGGAATGCCTCATCTCCTTCATCTGTGCTACCTTCGCCAACATCCCCCGAATCAAGGGCATGATTCGGAACCTGTGTCAACGCTTTGGCAGTAAGATCACTCAGGGAGGAATCCAAGTCAATGGCTTCCCACGGAAGGAGGTTTTGGCAGATGCCTCCATCCATGAGTTACTGGATTGTAACTTGGGGTATCGAGCGAAATACGTCAAGAAGACTTCTCAAAGCCTTGTAAACGGCGACTTTAGCCTTGACGCCTTACGGAAAACGTCGTATGAAGAGGCTCGGGAATCACTGCTATGCCTGACGGGTGTGGGGGAGAAGGTAGCTGACTGCGTTTTACTCTTTTCCCTCGAGAAGCTGGAAGCCTTTCCGGTGGATATTTGGATCAGACGCATCCTTCAAACTCACTACCGCGGCCACTTCAATATACCGAATCTGGAACAAAGGTACATGACGCCGAGGCTATACAAGGCATTCAACGATTTTGGAAGACAGTACTTTGGTAGATACGCGGGCTACGCCCAAGAATACTTGTACGCCGAATATCGCCCTTCATAATCCCAAGAACAAAGACAGACCTCCGCTATGTCTTATGAAGGCTAATCGCTGAAGGCCTGCAACATGGGGAAGCCACTCGGTAGAGAAGTACTTCACGCTCTGATAGGGGAAAAAGGGTTAAAGAACCCATGTCAGTTGAATGGATTCGGTTCGACGTCTAAGCCTCTGCTTTACAGAAGGATAACAGGTATTCACGTCAAATAATTCTTCTGGCTTTAGGAAGAAGTAATTCGTTGAGGAGAAAGCGTTACATAAACGATTGTAAGGAGAGTTCCACGGATTCGCCTCGTTTAAGCGGCATCTTCATGGGCTCTTCAAGAACGAGCTTTATGGTTTTCTGGTCAGAAAGGAAGAGATACAGGGATAACCCACGGATTCGTGTCTGATTTACGTGGACGGATAGGGGAACGCCCCGAAAATAGGCCACATTCCCATGAAGTCGTTCAACCCGTCCAATGAAGGTCTCCCCTAGTCTGACCTTTTCACCGACCTTAACAGAGTGGGAGCGAGGCAGGTAGACGCCTCCGCACGAATAATGGGGGACGCCCCCGTCTAAGAGGCCCGTGTCGTTGCCAACAGTGCAGGCTACACCCCAAAAGCGGCCAAGTCTTAATGTGTTCCTAGCCTTCAGGAGCACGTAGTCTTCCGTCACCGACGACACTTTAAGTCCTTCAAAGACGTCGCTTTTGAAGTCTGGGACTTCATCTCCACCTAAGAAAGGGTGGATTGGGAGAGAGCCCTTAGCCCGGATTAAATTTCCGTCACCTCGAACGTCCACATGGATGTGAGAGTCCGTCCAAAAGTTGAAGAAGCCACTTCTGATGAGAAGCCCCAATTCGTCGCCAACGGAGATATGGTCTCCAACTTTTACGCTTGGTGCAACGTGTAAAAGACGGGTGTATAGAGGTGTGTCCCCTCTCGATTCGAGAATGAGTAGTTGCTCCCGCTCGTGGACGGGGAAAAATTTTGATTTCGGTGGTGTGAACTCATAAATCTTTGTAACACGGCCTTCAATGGGGCTGGGGGCGAAGTCGCTAGATCTACTGTTTATGTAGATGTCTACGGCGGTGCCGCTTGTGTGGGGATAGTAGGGACTGTTGTTGAAGGAGACAAAACCCGCTTCGGGAGCGTAGACCGTCACGTCTTTGACTTCTGCTATGGGTAACAGCTTCAATTTACCCGATCATTCCTCAGGGAGATGGTGGTTTGAATTCAGGTGTTTACTCTCCATTTCCAATCCATTGAGGCGGGGAACGAGCGTATGTTTGAATCGTTGTATACCAGTCACCGAGTTTGAATCCAACGACGAAGGCAGGGTGGTTCCCAACTCCAATAGCAAAGGACGGTTTGAAGACACAGGGCCCCTAACGAAGTGTAGAGTCCCCAAGACATTTCATTGAATTCATGGCTAAACTGATTAACTTATCCGTCCACATCACATGTCATGCTTTCATGTATAACCGCAAGGGGTGTAACAGCTTTATTTTGTCAGTTTGCAGTATACGTTTCACCCTTCAAACCCTTATCCAAGGGTCTTTATATGCTCTCTGCTTTAGAATCATTTGGTTACAGCGGTAGTAAGCTAAGGCGAAATCGAGAGTGTGAAATTCAAATCCTAGACGTGGAGACCTGCAAGGTGAAAAGGCTTCTGAGGGCGTTAACCATTACCTGGGAGACTGCGTCGCAAGGAGGAGATACATCTACTCAACGAAGTCGGGAGTGAGTGGGGATCGGGATGAAGGTACGAGCACAAAGATGTATGAAGCGTAGACCCATTCAAGCCCCCTTCTTCCTCAGCCGTTTTTCGCTATCTGCGAGGTCTAGGATGGAGTAGTGCTCGTCGAGATCTTTGGAAAAACGTGATAACATACAAAAGTTTTATATTTTCAGTCGAGGTCAATTGACAGCTAGCTAATCAAGAAAAATGAGATAACGCATTTAGATGTGGTGACCATCTTGGACTGGAAGTGAACCCTTCAAATCCGACAGTATCTGGATTATTTGAAGTGGATTTTTTGAGTGAGGCCGTCTGTCATCTGTCAAACGACGTACACTAAAGGGAAGAGTGTGAAAGATGCCTGTGAAAAAACAACAAAAAACCGTAATTAACCCCTATGGCACAACGATCATCGAAGATTATGAACGTCTTTACAAAGAGTTTGGAATTCAACCATTCAAACCTCTCCTGAGCCAAATACCGAATCCAAGTAAGTACATGCGGAGGAACATAATTTTTGGGCATAGAGACTTCGATCGAATTCTCCACGCCATTAAGGCCCGCGAAACGTTTGCTGTGATGAGCGGCATCAAGCCCACGGGAGAGTTTCATTTAGGCACCCTCATGACTGCCCAAGAGGTCATCTATTTTCAGAAACAAGGAGCCATGGCCTTCTACTGCATAGCAGACATAGAAGCCTACGAAGACAACAACATTTCCTTTGAAAAGAGTCGACAATTTGCGATCAGCAATGTTGCAGATTTACTTGCTTTAGGATTTGACCCCAAGAAGGGCTGTATATACCGACAGTCTAAAGAGATAAGGGTGAAGGACCTCGCCATCCTTTTTGGCAGAGGAGCGACCTTGGCCACCATGAAGGCAATCTATGGCGAACGCCACATTGGATTATACTTGGCAGCGTTAATACAAGCAGGCGACATTTTAATGCCGCAGCTTCAAGACTTCGACGGCCCCAAACCCACCGTTGTACCAGTGGGAGTGGATCAAGATCCTCATCTACGGTTTACACGAGACCTTGCGAGAAGGTTTCGCGGCAAACACAACTTCATTGCGCCGTCCTCTACCTATCATAAGATGATGAGAGGCCTGGATGGGTCACCTAAAATGAGTAAAAGAAACCCCATGAGCTACTTTACGTTAGGTGAAAAGCCTGAAAACGTCAAAATGAAGATATCAAAAGCCTTCACCGGTGGGAGAGCCACGGTGGAGGAACAGCGGAAATTGGGTGGCGTGCCAGAAATCTGTCCAATAAACGAGATCTGTGCGTATCAGTTCGTCGAAAACGATGCAGCGATCGTTGAGGCGTATCAGGATTGTAAAGCGGGCAAACTTTTATGTGGGGAACATAAGGCTCAAACCATTGAACACGTGTTAAACTTTCTCCAGAATCATCAGGAAAAAAGGAAGGGTTTCCTCAATAAGGCAACAGAGATTATTGAATCCGGCAATTAAAGGTACCTTGAGAGTGCTTCAATCGATGGGGCTTGAGGCCACTTCCAACCAACAAGGGAGAGAGAGAAGCGATAGACTGAAATTTAGAATACTTCCATTGCTTCAATCCCGAGTGTGCCCATGTCTCCATGTCCCGAATGTGCTTGAAGAAAGAGAGAAGTCTTTAAAAGAGGGGAAATCCTAATTTTTTGGGAACCTAATTAAAGATGACGTGACTGTTAATGACGTTAATGGATCCCTTGGCAGACGCCTTGTCCACGATTCAAAATAATGAGGAACGGCGGAAACACGAATGCATAATCCAGCCAGCATCAAAGCTCATCGGACATGTATTGAGGGTCATGCAGGAGAAAGGGTATGTGGGCGCCTTCGAGTTCATTGACGATGGGCGAGCGGGAAAGCTTATTGTACAGCTTCTAGGCAGAATAAACAAATGTGGCGTCATAAAGCCGCGGTTCTCAGTAAAGGCTACGAAACTAGAGGACTGGGAAAAGCGATTTCTCCCAGGAAAGGCCTTCGGGATGTTGGTGATCACCACCCCTAAAGGCATCCTATCTCACAGCGAAGCGAGAAAGCTGAACACAGGAGGAAAACTCCTGGCCTACGTCTACTAGAACCAAGTGGTCCTAAATCGGGAAAACGTTGTGAAGAAAGCTTTAGACGCGGATGACGGGCGTCGACACCACCGCCGTAGAGGCTAACTATTAAACGCTCCAGAAGGTATTACAGCCTGCTCGTGTGCCGTAGCGTGTATCGTAGATGGGTGTAAAGGCCCCCCTCGTAGAGGCCTGTGTTGTCTACCCTGTCTACCTCAAGGCTAAAGCTAATATAACAAGCACAAGAAACAGGGGCATTGTATCTCGTAGATGTCAGCTTCAGAGTTTATGTGAGGAAAGCGTCTCGAAGACGCCATGCGGGGAGGAAACTCGAGTCAAGGTCTTCGCGTCAATCAGGTTTCTGGAAGCGTTCTTTAAATATGTTAATAAAGGTGAAAAAGAGAAAGTAAGAATAAGTATTTGGGTGTGGAGAACTTGAGTAAGCCAACCAGCGTGGGAAGCTTGAGAAGGGGTCAAAGCATCGTCATCAATGGTGAACCATATAAAATAGTGTCCTTGGAAAAGTCGAAGCCGGGAAAACATGGGTCAGCCAAGGCTCGAATCACCGCCATACACATCTTTGACAATACTAAAAAGAGCGTTGTAAGCCCGGTCAACGCCAAGATTGATGTCCCCCTCATCGAGAAGAGAACCGCCCAGATCGTGTACATGGAGGAGGATTCCATTCAATTGATGGATCTCGAGAGTTATGAATCGTTCTTTACGTCAAAGCCCACGGAAAAAGAGATTTTGAACAAGCTCTCCCCTAACGCGGAAGTCGAGTATTGGAACGTCTTGGGAAGAACTAAAATCGTTAGAGTGAAGGGGTCTTCGTAGACTACATCAAGACGGGTCAACTTCAGCAATGCTTATATGTATTTTAATTAGTTAATTGTAAAGTTTCAGTTAAAATCATTGGAAGTGGTATTTGATGAGGGTCTCATGCAACCTATGCGATAAAGAGGTTGAAACCAAAGAGGAAGATCTCTATATGACCGTGAAATGGTGCTTTGACGAGATGTTAAAGTTGAATGATATCGAGGTCGAAAAAGACCTCGGACGCGTAGTTAGCGTTTGTGCTGATTGCTGGTCCAATAAACTGAAGAAAAAACTCTCTGTGAACAACTATTTCTGGATGTATGACAAGGAAGTTTAGCTTAAGGAAGAAGCAAATGAAGGTCAGAGCCCACATCCTCGTGAAGGGCAGGGTTCAAGGCGTCTTTTTTAGATTTAGCACACGAGAGGAAGCCCAAAAAAGAAGTATAGTGGGATGGATCCGAAATCTCCCAGACGGGTGCGTGGAAGCAATCTTTGAGGGGGAGAAGGGAAAAGTTAGGGCGATGATTGATTTCTGTAGGGTGGGGCCGCCACGAGCTAATGTCATAAGAGTCGATGTGACGTGGGGAGAAGTTGACGGTTTTTATGATACGTTTAGGATACGATGAAGTAGGGCATATAATCGGCTTTTGAATAGATTTTTCGGTAGCGAGGCGGAAGGCAGGAGCGACATCGCCAAATCTCAGGTGTTTAACTTCCACGCCAACAACCACCCCTTCACCTCTACTCAGTGTTTATCCGAGACCGAGAGGTTCTCGTAGAGTTTAGAATAGCTCACAGGACTGTGAAGCTGTTGAATCGGGATAAGTCAGCGAGACATCGATGGGAGAAAGGGAGCCGCCATATGACAGTCTTCGGGT
>DAOVBJ010000101.1 GCA_030670615.1 Candidatus Bathyarchaeota archaeon
AATCGTAAGGGCTGCATCAGCCTCATCATCATCCGTGTAAAGAGAAGAAGGTCACCTAGGGAAATCGTGTCCCCCATGAGGAAGCTCCCTCCATACCAGTACAGGGCCACGGTTGCAAGGCTGTAAAAAACATCATTTAAATTTGGATACATTGCACGATATCGTATCGTCTTCAAGTTCAAGCCCATGTATTCTTGATTCTTCTCCGAGTATTTCTTGGTCTCGCGCCCCTCTTGGGTGAAGGTTCGGATCACCCTGATCCCTGTAATATTTTGCTGCAGAAAGGACTCGATATCGCCCAGCTTACGCCTCCGCTCGCGGTGTAACGGACGTGCAACCCGATTATACCTGTAGCTTACAAGAAGAACAAAGGGCGCTGGAATCAGAGAGAGAAGGGTAAGTCGATAATTTATAGATAGTAGCAGTCCAAGAACAAGTATGTAGCTGATAGATATGTTTGCAAAAGATGCGAACCACATGGACATCACCCGTTGCATCGACCTGACATCGTGGGTTACCCGAGACATCAACTGGCCGGTCTGCGCCTCGTCGTAGAAGCTGAAAGACTTTTCCTGGAGAGACTTATACAAATCATTCCTCAGATTGAAGACTGCCTTCTGACCAATGTATTGGATAGCATATCTCCTAACATATTCGAGGAGTGCACTGATGACGATGGAGGCGATGATGATTAGCACAGAAGTGGGAAGTTTATCCATTATTGTTTGGGTGGGATTACTAATTGGGTCGGTAATCCAGTCTTGTATATCGTTAATGATGTCTGCGGTGATTTGGGGTTCGATAAGTTGGATATAGTTTGTTACGCCCATGACGGCAACAACGAAGACCAGTATTTGCCAATACTGTATCATGTAACGCATCGTTCTAGTGAAATATCCCAATCAAAAGTCACTCTCCCTTGAGAAACCTCGAGAAAATGAAAACCGCTTCCCATGTGATGAAAACCCAAATAAATTTAACGGTGCAATCAGGTAACAGTCGAATCTATTCTTCATTTCCTTTTACTCCAGTTTCGCTCGGATACTATTTATCTCAGCCGCTGCATTGATGTGGACTCTCTCAGTCTTAGCTAAGTCCTCTTGGCTCATGTTTTTCTAAATAATGGGGAAGGCCCTCCACCGTTAGAAGTAGCCTTTCGCTTGCTTTGGATACCTTGATGTTGCCTTGAATTAGATTGAGGTTAAAAAACCTCGTGGAGAAGAATCGTTTTCGGAAGACGTCTCTTCGAAGCTCATACTCCGTTAAAAGGACGTTACCCGGTTGTGTTAAGGAAAAACGCTTCAAGTATCCTTCTTCAAACTGAACCTTCTCAATACACCTCTCTTCGTGCAACCGCGATAAAAGCGGAAAGACGACCCTCGGACTTGGCCATAAGTCAATTGTATCTTTAGGCTCACCTGTAATCTTGGAGCCAGACACATCCTTTTGACTAAAAAGGCTGAACATAGGATACCCCAGAAAGCCCTTTGAAATCCTAACAGCAGGCCAAAGCCAAGGTTGTGAATTTACCGGCAACCATTATCACATTTGATATCAAGATAGATATATCCCAGATTTTTATACTCTACTATAAAAACACTACCCTATGAAACCACCTAGCTCTCAATGCGTGATAAACGGATGTAAGCGACAGAATTATAGATGCATACATGCTTCCTCCGTGAGATAAGACGTGGGGTTGAAGACTCAGATTCAGGTAGAATCAGGCAGGCAGTTATCAATACAGCGTCATGCTAAATCGATGAGGTGGAGGTTGATAACGGGACACGGGTGTTGCATCATACGGATGTGCGTATATTCAGTCAATTATAGTAAATTAAGATTCAACTACAGGCGATGACCCAACCACTGACAAAGAAGGTTTTCTGAAAGGGGAATGTACACCGAATAAAGAAAGTGAAGATGGTGGCCCCTTTACAGGGTAATGTCATGGGAAACCCCGGTGTATCGAGGTAGACGTCCATGATGTAGAGGCGGCAGAGACAGCTACTAGCCCGCCCAATAACAGTCTAGTTAGCTGGCTGTTATTAGGTAACATGCATGAACTAATTATTCCAACATGTTTCCGAAAGATGGGACTTTATGAAATTTTATTTCGCAAAGTCATAAAGGGTTTTCTATTGATTATGTCAGGTTAATGTGAGAGTTAGGAATTGTTGAGGTGCTCTACGTTTACTGAGATGACTTTCGACTCTTCCATGTTTGATAGGTAAGCCTTCTGATTCTTCTGACTTACACTACGTTACTCCACATCGCTTATAGGAGTGCGACGGCGTAAAACAACAACTTAATATACTGCCATAACGGTTCGTGCAAGCCATACTCGGTTCGGTGCAGCTCTGTTCTGTATCAAGGCATAAACGTCGAAAGGAAACCATTCCAATTTTGATTGATTGCCTATTGAACCAGCAATAAATATGAGGTGTAATGATATGAAGATTACGTTTAATGGAGGAGCCAGAGAAGTCGGGGGCTCATGCACAGTCGTTGAGACAGAGGATGCACGAGTCGCCTTGGACTATGGCATAAAGGTGGATGAAGGATTATCATATAATATGCCCGGGAACTTAGATGCTGTAATTGTATCTCACGCCCATCTCGACCACTCGGGAAACCTACTTACAATCGCGGACAAAAAGGTAGTGGTCATTGGATCGAGGGCAACCCGCGACATAACCAGTGAACTCTTGCAAGACCTAATAAAGATTCAAAAAATGAAGGGAAATGCAGTTCCCTACAACTTTCAAGATGTATCTAAGCTCTCAGAACTTTGGTTAACTAGACAAAGCTTGGCTCTACCCGGGGTGGAGGTCTCCCAGTATCCCGCGGGGCACGTGTTAGGCGCGAACATGGTTCATTTGAAAACAAGGGATAATACCCTTCTGTATACTGGTGACTTCTGCGTCCACGACACAGAAATTCTTGATGGTGTTGACGTAGACGCTCTTCCCAGAGAACCAGATGTCCTGATCATGGAGTCAACCTACGGAGGTACGAGTCGACCTAAAAGGGAGGAACTTGTGAAATCCCTGTTCAGCAAGATCCGTGAGACAATGAAGAGAGGTGGAAACATACTCATTCCCGCCTTCGCGTTTCACAGAATCCAAGAGATGACAAGAAGAATTGACTTAGCTATGGGAGCGAAGCTTCTACCACGCTATAATGCGTACTACATTTCGGGCTTAGCCCAAAGGATAACCCAGTACTACCATGACTACAAATCGCTCCTCAGCAAACAGGTAAACAAGCAAGCAACTCCATTCAAGTTCCAAAGGGTAAGACGCGTGAGACGTACGGAACAGATAAAAGAACCAGCAATCGTGATTTGTACCTCAGGCTTCGGACACGCAGGAGCAAGCCGGGCCCTACTCTCAAAGTGGGCAGGAAATGAAGACGACACAGTCATAATAAACACAGGGTACCTTCCTCCTAACAGCCCCCTCATAATGGCGAAAGAAGGAAAAATCGTAGACAACGGCAAATCCATCAACGTCAAAGCCGACATTGAACAAATCGAGTTATCAGGTCATGCAGATCAAGAGGAACTCATCGACTTCGTTAAAACCATAAAACCAAAAAGAACCTTTCTCATCCACGGCAACTTGGACCAAGCTCAAGCCCTCTCAGAGAAGATAAGTAAATACACAGACGTCGAGATACCGAATAAGAATGAAAGCTTCGAAATATGACTCAACGTAAAGCCTAAAAACAAAGAAAAACTAACGAAGAAGAAAGCGCGGAAGCACCCAGTTACCTTAACTCTAAAAAAAGACTGACTTGCATAACATTCATGGGAGAACGCCTCCTCCACCGCGTCCACAAAGCAACCCCCCAAACAAATAAGTATATTGCATGCGGCTAATGGCGTAGGGATGAACAGATGTTTAAGTCCTCAAATATAACGGTATGGCTCTCTCGGCGTGAAGAGAAAAAGGTTTTAGAGCTATGTAAATCCCACCTCGACAAGATAGTTGAAACCGTTGAAGAGATGAAGTGGGTCGTCCACGCCTTCTGCAACGAAGACTTCAACGCGTTGGAAGAGCACTACAAGAAGGCGTTTGACAGCGAACGCGCGGCGGATGATATCAAACACCAAATTCTCCGGGACGTGTCCTCCGGCCCGCTCCACCCCATCGATCGGGAAGAAGTCATACGCCTCGTGTTGACGGCGGACGACATCGCCGAGAACGCCAAGTCGGGGGCACGGAAGCTGCGGTTAGCGTCCACCAAGTGCCTCACCGACCAGATTAACACCAGCCTCCGAGAGATGGCTGACATGTGCGTCGAGATCGCTCGCAGCGTCCGCGTTGCGTTCGAGAAGCTGAATGTGAGCGCCGACGCCGCCATCGAGGCCGCTAACCAAGTGGAGGCCCTGGAGGAGAGCATCGACGAGTTCCGCCTCGGCCTGTTGAAGGCCATCTTGAGTTGTAAGCAGCCCGTGGTGAGCATCAAGAGCCTAGGGCCGTGGCTCATGCTCCTCAACGCCATTGAGAACATGGAAGATGTGGCGGATCGCTCGGAGGACGTGGCCGACGTCATAAGAAGCATCGCCATACTGCGTTGATACGCTTACCTGCCAGTTTACCTGCCATGGGCATGCCTTATTCTTGGATGCATAAAATGTTCTATTACTAACTGGCTACGTTTTTCCCGTCCAGTTACTACGCTT
>DAOVBJ010000021.1 GCA_030670615.1 Candidatus Bathyarchaeota archaeon
GGTCAACCTTAAACTCGCGGAGCAGGCGAAGAGACGCGACACACCCTATATGAGGTACCTGAGTAGACAACGTCCGAATCTTGTGGGGACACCTGACGTGGTGACAGAAGGGATTAGGGAATACCTTGCCTTGGGCGTCGATCACGTCATCCTCAGATTTCACTACGGAGACGAAATCGACTCAATGACCCTCTTCATGGACGAAGTGAAGAACAGGCTTTAGCCCACAAAGGTTTCCCCCTACTTACCTACAGATAACCCAAAGGCTTCGCTTAGTCGATGGTGGAGAATTCGCATGAGCGGCAGACCTCGTGGAAAAGGATCCAGTCGTGGATGGAACTGCCCCTTGAGCCGCTAACGGTTTACTGTACTACGAGATTCATAAAAAAAAGTTCCTTAGATGACTTCATATTTGCCTAAAAACCTGCTCCAATGGACTTATAGGATGCTCCTTTGCTACGTTTGGAAGGTGACTAATCCCTCTTATGCCTAGAACGATAACCTTTGTGGCTTTAGGAGACAGCCTTACCGTAGGCTTTATCCCTTCGCGTATAGCAACGCAGCCGTATTCGCGGTTTTTAAAGGAAATCACAGACAATTTTCTACCGCAATCTATCAGGCCCCATACGTTCAAGATCCGATTTATAAACAGGGGCGTAAACGGTGATCTAACCAGTGACATGCTACTACGGTTTAACCAGGACGTCATTGCATTGAATCCAAATTACGTCATAATTTTAGGCGGAACAAACGACATAGGCTGGGGTCTTCCTGTTGACGAAACATTCTCCTGCCTCAAACAAATGTATGAAAAAGCTGTCGATAACAACGTGGAGCCCATCGTATGCACCGTGCCTTCCCTTCTCGGATGGGACGAAGGCATCCCGCCACGACTGACCCTTAACCACTTATTACGGCACTTTTATCGCGATAAGAATACTCTGTGCGTAGACCTCTTTGAAGCAACGTGTGATTCTGCGACGAAACGGCTCCGATCGGAATACACCAGTGATGGCCTGCACTTCAACGCTCTGGGTTACAGAAAAATTGCTGAAACTATCTTCAAAGAAGCCGTGCGAAGGGTACTGACTCGTGATCTTCCCCTAAAGACGGGACGTTAATCCCTCTCACATTTTATAAGACCATTAATTGTATAGCTGACTATTTGGAAGTCTCTCGCGTGTCTGTAGCCTATCTAGGCTAAGTACTCTCTTATTCTCCGTATGCCTTCTCGGATATTTGCTTCAGAGGTCGCGTAGGAGAACCGGATGTGTTTCCCTTCTCCCTCGATTTTCTGACCAAAGTGGATGTCCGATAACACGGCCACTCCTGCGTCGTGAAGCAGTCGTTTTCGGAAGCTCTCGGAGTCTTTAGCATCGACCCGCTGACATGCTTCAGTCACGTTGGGCCAAACGTAAAATGCGCCTCCTGGCGCCATACACTGTATCCCTTTGATTCCGTTCAACCCTTTCACGATGAGATCTCGTCGTTTTGTGAAGCTCGCCATCATTCGCCCCATGGATTCTTGGGGTCCGGTTAACGCCGCGATGGAGGCGTACTGATTCGGGTGTCCGGCACACGAATCCGTGTTGGTGACCCATCGCGCGAGGGGAGCCGCGAGGTGCTCATTGGCGGCGAAGCCGATCCGCCACCCGGTCATTGCATATGTCTTCGACATGGAGTCCATGAGGACCGTACGCTCCTGAGCTTCGGGGACGGAGGCGATGCTCGCGAACTCACCGTCGTGAACCATACGTGAATAGATTTCATCCGAGAGGATCCACAGATCTGGGTAGCGTTTGATGACCTCCACGATTGCCTCGACATCTTCCTTTCTCAACACGCCGCCGGTGGGATTGTGAGGAGAATTCAAGATTAAGAGACGCGTTCGATCGTTCACCTTTCGCTCCAGTTCCTCGATATCGAGTCGATACTCGTTGCGTTCTCGAAGCATGTATGGCACGGGAACGGCTCCATGCGCGTAGATTTGGGATTCGTAGATGGGGAACCCAGGATTTGGGTAGAGCACTTCATGGCCCACCCCGAAGTCGGTGACGCATAGGATCATGTAGCCGATGAAGGGCTTCGCGCCATTCGCGACCACCACAGACTCCGAAGTCACAGGAATTCCTCTCGTCATCGAGAAATATTCTGCGACTGCCTCGCGTAATGGAGGAATGCCTGCTGACTCGGTGTACCCCGTTTTTCCCGCGTTTATCGCCTCGATGGCAGCTTGTTTAATGTGCTCTGGTGTGTCAAAGTCTGGTTGACCGATACAAAAGTTCACGATGTCCGCGCCGTTCTCGAGGAGCATGTTCACTTCTTTCAAAACGACGAATGCGTTTTCCGTTCCAAGACTCTTGGTTCTATTAGACACATTCAATTCCATTCAACCACCCACTTCATAAGGAGTACCCAACACATCATTCAACCACTCTCTTTAAAAAATTTCAAAGTCGAAGTGGCTGCTCAACAGCCTGCTGAACAGGAAGAGGACGCCAAAGAAGCATTAATTGACGTAGCCATCTGTAATCTCTCTTCCTCACTTTTTTGGTCTTCTATTGTCTATGTATTATTTAAGAATTATGTGTACAAGCATGTGCATAGACTGAGAGTCATTGAATTCGATGTAGACCTACACCAAGTTGCCTCAATTATTGTTCTCAGACTACGATACCCTTTGATACACTGCTTTCAGGTATGAGAAAGACAGTCCCACCTCCTTTGAGGTATCGTTCTTTTCTATCAATCGTTTCGGATACTAGTTTTTAAAGTTCTAGCTCGTGTCGATTGCACTCTTTACATACTCTTTCTAAGCTCGTACGATGTGTCTTCATGTACTTAAGCGGGGGATTTCTGCAATGGATCCTGATTTTCTTCTCCACTCATTTATCTTCTCGCCTCAACATCTTTTTATCCGAGATTTGACGTAGAAGGTTCTGCCAATATGGGTTTTCGGCACTGCCCTCGCAAACGATGTCTTTCATGCTCCGTGAAGAGCTAGCTAGCTATTATCCTTAAGGGCAAGTCCATCAGAATTGGTGAAGTCTTATTTTCGTACTTCCCTTCTCGAAAAGACCAGCGTGTGTATAGAGCTAGCTTTTTGGGTCAAGAAGTTTCTCTCATGTTTTAAAAAGTACTTTGATAAACCTTCTTAATTATTTCTAGAGCTTCCTCATAAGTATCCACTACAGTGAGTAGATCGAGGTCTTCTTGTTTTAAAAAATGATTTTTTAATGGCCATTTTTTTATCCAACGGATTAAGTCTTGCCACATATTTCCAAGCAGAATGATAGGAATGTCATGTATCATATTTACCTGCAGTAACTGCCATGTATAAAGTAGCTCCAACAGGGTTCCAACACCCCCAGGAGCAACTACCACTACATTAGCGAGTTCTATAAAATTATCAAGACGAGTAGAAAAGCGAGAAAACTCTTTTTTGATATCGAGGTGATCAGAGTCTCTTTGTTCTTTGGGTAATTTGATTTGAAGGCCTATGGAAAGAGCCTTACGGCTTACATCTCCAGCGTGATGTCCTACGCTTGCAGCATCCATAAGACCCGGCCCTCCAC
Source organism: Candidatus Bathyarchaeota archaeon (assembly GCA_030670615.1). Classification (GTDB taxonomy): domain Archaea; phylum Thermoproteota; class Bathyarchaeia; order RBG-16-48-13; genus DAOVBJ01. Next base: position 3,576 of record DAOVBJ010000021.1, read on the forward strand.
CTGTAACAAGATCTATACCTTCTTCAGCAAGTCCCTTAGCTAAATCGTATATTAAATACCAGTTAGGGTCTCCAGGCTCTATTCTAGCAGAACCAAAGATTACAACATAAAACCTTTTTTTATTGATCCTATTTTTGGTTTCGACTGTCATAAACAGCACTTCATTTACAAAACCATATTGTTGATACAGGATACAGGATTTTCATGGCATAATTGAGTATCTTTCGATTTTTTCAGTTTTCCACATTTTACTAATACAATACGCGTGCAGAGGATGTTACGGTATAGCGCGAGCGCACTCACTTCTTACAGGTTTCGAACACAAGGGACACTGTTTCTCTTTCATCATTCATTTCACTCTCTTTATTCGCGCTCTACGAAGGGGCTCTCCCCCATAAAAAAAGGGGGGTGAGGGGTTGTTACATCTTCATGTATTTGTGTGGATTCGCTTCGAAGGCTTTCTGGCATCCTGGAGCGCAGAAGTAGACCGTCTTTCCCATGTGAGTCGTCTTCCACTTCGCAGTCTTCTCGTCGACATCCATACCACAGACCGGATCTTTTGCCATTATGTCACCTCCTCTTAATTTGGTACTCGGGTTGTATTTTCGCTCTTCGCAGGAGATTGGCGTTAGTGACCACGGTGATCGAGCTAATGGCCATGGCAATCTCGGCGATTATTGGATGGGCTAGACCCAGCATTGCGAAGGGGATCATCACGATGTTGTAGATGAAGGCCCAGAAGAGGTTCGTCTTAATCTTTCTGAAGGTTGCTTTCGACAACTTTATCGCCATGACGACTCCGGAGAGGTCACCTCTCACGAGGACGACGTCTCCAGCCTCAATGGCTATGTCCGTACCGGTTCCTATGGCGATTCCGACGTTGGCCTGTGTCAATGCAGGAGCGTCGTTGATGCCGTCGCCAACCATGGCGACTAAGCCCATCTCCTCCTGTAGCCTCATAATTTCCGCTACTTTCTGGTCTGGGAGCACTTCGGCTAACACTCTGGATATCCCCACCTTTCTCGCGATTGCTTCACCAGTCCGCCTGTTGTCACCGGTAAGGATCGTTGTTTGAAGGCCCATCTTCTCGAGTTCCGCGATTGCTTCTACGGAATCTTCCTTCAAGGTGTCAGCTTCAGCCACTATGCCAACAGATGTACCGTCTTTGGCGACGATTACCGCGGTCTTCGCCTCATCCTCTAGCCTTACCAGCTCCGGTTCCAATGCGGCGTAATCTATATCATTGTCTTCCATGAGTCTCCTGTTACCGATGAGAATGGTGCTTTGCCCACTAATTTCACCGACGATGCCTCTTCCCGTTATCGCTTCAAATTTTTCCAGCTGATGTAATTCAAGTTCCTCTTTTTCGGCTTCCCTGATGATCGCTTCAGCCAACGGGTGCTCGGACCCTTGCTCAACACTTGCAGCCCAACGAAGAACATCTCCTGCATCGAATCCAGATGCGGCTACTATGTCTGTTACCTCGGGTTTTCCTTTGGTTATCGTACCCGTCTTGTCAAAGACGATCACGCGAACGTCTTTAAGCGTCTGAATAGCCTCTCCGCGCCGAATCAACACCCCATTCTCAGCTCCAATACCGCTACCCACCATGAGCACCGTCGGCGTTGCCAAACCTAGAGCGCACGGACACGCAATGACCAGTGACGACACGGTAGCGACGATTGCGAGGGATAGGACGCTCAAATTCGGGTCTACCCAAGGCAAGAATTGACTTGCCCAAACACCCACACTTCCCATTGACGCAGGAAAGATCAGCCACAAAGCCAGTGTACCAACCGCTATTAGCAATACGACGGGGACGAAGTAGCTGGTCACGCGGTCTGCGAATTCCTGTATGGGGACTTTGGATCCCTGGGCCTCTTCCACCATCTTGATAACTTGAGAGAGGAAGGTATCTTTCCCAATCTTGATAGCCTTAACTTTTAGGAGTCCCCTCTGGTTCAATGTGGCACCAATGACATTGTCTCCAGGTTTCTTCCGCACGGGCATGGACTCGCCGGTTGCCATGGACTCGTCGACGCCGCTTTCGCCCTCGATGACAAGTCCGTCTGTGGGTATTTTCGCTCCGGGCCGAATGATCATAACGTCTCCGACTATTACTTCATCCATGGGGACTTCGACTTCTCTTCCCTCTCGAAGGATTGTGGCGGTTTTTGCTTCTAGCTCGAGGAGTTTTCGTATGGCTTGAGAGGCTCTTCCTTTTGCCTTAGCCTCGATGTATCGACCGGTGAGGTGGAAGGTCATGATCATGGCGCTGACGCCGGCGTAGTTGGCTATGGGAGCGATGAAGGAGGGGGGGCCTGTGAGAAAGGAGGCGAAGGTTCCCAGCATGATGAGGACATCCATGTTCGCGGATCGGTGGGTGATAGCCTTCACGGCGGACTTGTAGGTCGTCAATCCGGGATAAAAGAGAACTGGTGCGGCGAGGGCGATCTGGCCTATGTTAAAGACTGTTGGGTTGGGCCAAGCTATTCCAAATACCATCTCGGGAATCATCCATAGAATAATGGGTATCGTCAATCCCCAGGCGATGAGGGCTCGTTTCTTCGCGGTTTCGTATACTTGGATTTCTCTTGCCTCTTCCTCCTCATACTTCGCCCGTGCATCCTCTCTAGCCAGCACCTGATAGCCCGTATCCTCTACTGCCATCTTGATCTTCTCGTAGTCGGTTATGGCTTGGTTGTAGACAACCGTTGCCTTCTCTGTCGCCAGATTAACGTTTGCTTCTTCAACTCCCTCCGTCTTTTTGAGAGCTTTTTCGATGGTTTGGGAGCAGGACGCACATGTCATGCCGCCGATCCGTAGGATTATCTTCTTGGTTCCTTTGTATACGTCGTAGCCCGTGTCCTTAATGACTTTTTCAAACTCTTTTTCGCTCGTGATCGCATCATCGTATTCGACGTAAGCGGTCTCCGTAGCAAAATTCACTAAAGCCATATCGACACCCGCTGCCTTCTGTAATGCGTTCTCGATGGTCTTTGCACAGCTTGTACAGGTCATTCCCGCGATCTTGACTGCTGCTTTCTTAGTCGCTTTCTCGCGTTTTGTTGATAGTTCTTCTTTTTGCAATTCGATCACAAAACATTTAATATGTCTTATTACGATGCGCGCGCGCATATTTGTTTTGTATTTCGGTCTTATTATGTCCACTAGCAATAAATGGCGGGCCCGGAGGGATTTGAACCCACGACTCTCGGCTTTCCTCTCCGATGTTAGAAGGCCGATGCCCTATCCAGATAGTCGGATTAATTATAATTACCTCGTAACACCCTATCTTTTCCCGACTATTATCCAGACTAGGCCACGGGCCCGTTAGTCAATTAGTAATAGTTCTTCATTTTAAGTTTTCTTTTGAGAGTATTCAGGGTAGGTTCAATTGCTAAAAATGATTTATCGTTTTCTTGTATCACTTATTGAGCTGGTCTCAAAAGTGCTGATATCCCTCCAAAACCTGTCCACTCACGGTGTTTACTAGGTTGACGTATTGAGTCCGCTGCTCCTCGGACACTATCGTGTATTTCAGACGGATTTATCATGGGATAATGCGTAGTATAACCGTGTAGTTTGCCTGTCCAATGGGCCGTTTATGGGCTCCTTTGAGGAAATATGCCGCGTTTTACGCTCCTTCTCAGAAAAAAAATATTTCAATATACCCCTCTCCACATGATGAAAGAAGGGACAGAGGCTCGTCCACCTGCTCTTACAGCAGTGGCCTAACTAACTAGCAATAAATGTATACGTATCCCAATTAATTTCTAGAATTTACGCTTTTTGGGCATTTTCTTATAGAAATCTGTAAATTTAAACAGCTAGCTAGCTTCTCTGGACTTATTCGATGTATATTGCGGGTCGATATGGTTCAGCGAGTCTAGCCCTGTTTTTTGGATTGTAGACGCCTTCATCATCTTCCTTGTAGCAGTCTATTTCAGCCTTCAACTCCCGTGTGTAATAGTCCTTTGCGTCTGTTATCGCCTTGAACTCGTCGACATATCCGGTTTGTAAGCGCTTTTCAAGGATTTTTGGAGATGACTTTTTCATGTCTGCCACGATCTTCAACGCGAAGGCTGAGACCTGTTTTGCATTGCTCCGAAACGTCGATTCCGTCATAAGGTTCTTCATCAGATTTCCCACTTCGAGGGAGCCATCTTCACCCAATTCCAAGGCCTTGCGGTAGACTTTCCACTTCCAGTCCGAGGCGGTGTATAGACAGATTCTTTGGGGTGACATCCTTGTGGCTTGAATGATGTTAGAGATGTCCTCTTGAAGCATCTTCACTGTTTCCTCGCCTGCGAGAACGGAAGCGTCAATTTGAGCCTCGTCGCCGCGGGGCCATTCTTCCACGGAAATGAAGTCGGGGTTTCCCATTCGACGCCAGATCTCTTCACAGAGGTGAGGTGCAAAGGGAGCCAACAAACGAACTCGGGTTTCCAGAACCTGCCGTAAAATCTTGTGTACGGTGGATCGTCTGCCTTTAACTCTGGGAGCGCGTTTTAGATACCATTGGATGTCTTGGTCGATGATGTATAGTGCTGTTTGCACCGCTTGTCTGAACTTGAAGTCTTCCATGGCTTGGGTGACAGTTTCGACGTGTTGTTGGAGGCGACTGACCATCCATCTGTCGATGGCTTCGACCTCTTCCCCGCTCTCGTCTTTGACTCCTTCGATCACTTTGAGGGCGGAGGCATAGAATCGCTCCAACCGCTCCTTTATGGCTTTTGCGAGGGTCTGGCTGAAGTCGGCGTCTTGAAGTAGCTCGGAGGTGGCTAAAATGGCTACTCTGAAGGGGTCCGCCCCATACACTTCGATGGCTTTTCTCAGGGGAATGATGTTGCCAAAGGATTTGGACATCTTCTTGCCTTCCATGAGGACACTACCATTGACCACGATCTGTCTGGGCCAGAGGCGTCTGGAGAAGACTGCTGCGTGGTTGAAGATGAAGAAGGTCAGGTGGTTCGGGACCAGGTCTCTCCCTGAATTGCGGCTGTTCAGGGGATAGAAGTACGTGAACTCGCTCCGCATCTCATTCAACACTCCTCTCGCTAAACCCTGCTTGCCTTCAATCTCCTCGGGGTCTCCGATTCCGAGAAAAACGTAGTCGAAGGCTTCGTCACTCAATTGCTCTGGAAGGATCTTCCGTTTCTTTATGGTCTGCGTGATTGTGTAGTAACCCATGTAGATCACTGAATCGGATAGACTTTCAATTATCCACTCCGGATCCCATGGCAGCCTCGTTCCTAAGCCGTGTTTGCGGGCGCATGCTTTCTCATGCAGCCAGTCGATCACGTTTTGGAATTCAACAGTCAAGTCGCGGGGAACGATCATCATCTGGTCTAGGCAGTCGTGGGCCAGTCTCTTCCATTCGTCGTCGCCGTAGTTGAGGAACCACTGGTCTTCAAAGATCTTAACTAAGACCTCGGCGCCGCAACGGCAGTAGACGGGTCCATTTAGAAGTTCATATATCTTGCAGGCTTTTCCCTGCTCTAACAGATCCCTTTCCACCCGATCCCTCGCCTCTGAGACCAAGAGTCCTGAATATGTTCCCGTGTTCTCTTTCATCATGCCCAGGTGGAATTCTTTGTTATAGACCTCCTTAGTCGCTTCTTCAACTTTTGCGTCTGACTGGTCTGTGACGCCTATACGCGTGAGAACGTCTAACGCGGGAAACTCGGAGTAGCCTTCGAGGGCGATCAGGGAGATGGGTTCGATATCTTGTACTGCTGCTGGCTGAATATTGTATGCTGCGAGGTCTTCAGGCGCTTTTTTCAGGTCTTCTAAGGCGATATAGTCGTAAGGCGCGTGCCCGGGAACGGACATGACAACGCCCGTGGCATTCTTTGGGTCTACGAAGGAAGCTGGCAAGATCATTACTTTTTCGGAGGTCAGAGGGTTCTCCACGTACTGGCCCACGAAGGCTTGACCAGATGTCTTTCCCCTCTCTGTGATCTCGTAGTTCAACGTAGCGAGTTTTTCCGCGCACTCTTCGCTCACAACCCACGTTTCCCCTTCGACTTCAACTCGGACGTATTCCACATCAGGTCGGATCCAGAGATTGGTAACCCCGAAGAGGGTTTCAGGCCGTAGAGTCCCTGTGGGCAGATAGACGTCATCTGCTCCAACGAGTCGGAACTTGATGAGGGTGAATCCACCTATGTCGGGTTCCACGTCGCCCTTTGTATCATGTTGCCCCATGGGGCTTTCGCAGCTTGGGCACCAACCAACGGGGTGGCTTCCCCGGGTGATCAAGCCCTTTCTCCTGAGAGTGTTGAATTGCCACTCGATGAAGCGACTGTAGTGGGCTTCGATGGTGGTGAATTCCCGTCGCCAGTCAATGGAATACCCTATTTCCTTCATGCCTCTCTTGATTTCTTGGTGAAAGTAACTCGCTATCTTGATGGGTTCAGTGAAGCCTCGGACTGTCTCCCGTGGAACGTGATAGATGTTAACGAAGCCATTGATTAACTCCTTGTCTCTCGACGCCACCCTCTTCGCCATGGCGAGGATGGGAGTTCCTGTGTAGTGGAATG
>DAOVBJ010000090.1 GCA_030670615.1 Candidatus Bathyarchaeota archaeon
TCCTCTTAAAAAGGCGTGGAACGCTAAGATTAAAAAGAGAGTTCCCCGAGGCGTGAGGCTCGTTCGTAGCTTCGTTGAGAAGCACATGAAGGTTGAGAATCCCATTATAACTCAGGAAGTGAATGAATACCTCTGGAAAAGGGGTATTGAAGGCCTTCCCAGACGGGTACGCGTCAGAATCACAAGAGACGTCGATGATATTGTAAAAGTGTATCTGGTGAAAGGAGACTGAGTTGGCGGTACATGCGTTTGATTTAATGGGCAGCCCCAACATCGGTGTGTACGCGCTGACAACCAACAGTTTAACAATCCTCCCCTTCGAAATCTCCTCAACGAAGGTCAAGAAAATGAAGGACCGCTTGGGAGGAGAAATCGTCTTTACTACGATCGGGGAGACCAGGCTGGTGGGTGTGTTAGCTGTCGCGAATTCCAACGGCATCATTCTGCCCCACTTCGCCTCAGACGAGGAGGAAGAGGCTATAAAATTGGTTTGGAAGGGTAACACCGCAAGAATTCAAAGTAAAAGAACCGCCTTGGGAAACTTAATTCTGGCTAACGACCATGGCGCCATTGCTTCAGCTAACTTGATTAGGGAGAAAGCCGCTCTCAAGAAAATCAGGGACGTCTTAGACGTTGAAATCGTTTCGGGAGAAATCGCGGGGTTACCCTACGTTGGCTCCTTCGCCACCGCCACGAACAAAGGTGTTCTCGCCCATCCGATGCTGAAAAATAGTGAACGCCAGGTACTGCGTGACGTCTTGAAGGTTCCCGTCGACGTTGGAACGATTAATGGAGGAATTCCATTTGTTTCTTCAGGAGTGCTGGCCAACGAACACGGCGTGCTCATTGGCTCCCCCACGACGGGACCGGAAATAATGATCATCACAAACTTATTAGACAGCTGAACCTTACCCAAAGGGTCATTATTTGTCAACAACACGTATAAATAAGCTTAATGAGTGGATAATTTTTCAGAGGAATGGAAAAATGGTCGAAGTGAAAATCTTCAGGGTGGAAGGAGAGATCCTGAGCCCAAGCTACAGGACGACGTTTTCAAAGGACGTTCGAGCCGTGAGGCCTGAACATGCAGTGGAAAAGGTGTACATGGAGTTAGGCAGTCAACACAAGGTAAAGAGAGTTCACATGAAGGTTTATTCAATCAAGGAAATCACAGTGGAGGAAACCGAGGATCTCCTCATAAGGAACCTGAGCCGAGAGTGAGATGTACCCATGTCGCAAGTGAATAATGAACTGGAACGGTTGGTCGTTGAGCTTCAACTTCTTGAGAACGCCTTGGATACCATACAGACAAGAATGGGATTGGTAAACGCTTCCATCAATGAATTACGAATGGCGAATGGGACGTTGGAAGGGTTGAAAAAGGAGCAAAAAGGCTCTACCATCCTGGTTCCCCTTGGAGGAGGCTCCTACATGAAGGCGAAGATCGAGGACGCGGAGCGACTTATCGTCGGAATCGGCGCTGATGTAGCCGCGGAGAAGACGGTGAACGCGGCTCAAGAAGATATCGTAACGAGAATTCTCGAGTTGGAAAAGGCTCGCAACGCTCTTCAACAACAGTTGGAGCAAACCATTTCTCGCATGGAAGCTGTTCAACGAAGGGTTAGGGAGAGGACTCAACAGACATCCGCAGGAACGACGGAGAATGCTCGAGAAGCTTAAAAACGCCTTCAGTCTCGTTATCGATAAATTATCGCGAACCGAGTTAAGTGACGATAGCCTTGACCCACTTCTCTGGGAATTTAAGATAAGCCTCTTAGAAAACGATGTAGCTCTATCCGTCGCTGAAGAAATGTGCGATGAAATAAAGGAACGGCTTCTCGGAGAAGCGGTAGGGCGATTTGAAAACAAGAAAGAACGGGTAAATGACGCTCTACGGGATGGCCTCTACAAAGTTTTGCAGGCTCCTGTGAACGTGGATCTTCTCGAAGCGGTGGCCATTAAACGGCGTGAACGAACACCTCTCATAATCGTTTTCGTTGGGGTGAATGGCACCGGTAAGACCACGACCATCGCGAAAGTCGCTAATCTTCTCCTTAAAAAGGGCTACTCTGTGGTCCTCGCGGGAAGTGACACTTATCGCGCTGGCTCTATTGAACAGCTCGAAGGCCACGCAAAACGCCTTGGCATCCGCATGATCAAACACGCTTACCGCTCTGACGCCGCTGCCGTCGCCTTCGATGCGATAAACTACGCACGGAGTCACGGAATCAACGTTGTACTCGTGGACACTGCAGGGCGTATGCAGACGAACAGAAATCTGATCGACGAAATGAAAAAGATCGTGAAAGTAGCGAAGCCACATTTAACCGTGTTGGTGGTGGATGCTCTTGCCGGAAACGACTCCGTTGATCAGGCTCAAATATTTGATGAAGCTGTAGGAATAAACGGCGTCATACTCACCAAGCTGGATGCTGACGTCAAAGGGGGCGCAGCCATCTCCATCGCCTTCGCCATCAAGAAGCCGATACTTTACCTGGGAACAGGGCAGTTTTACGACGACCTCACCTCATTCGACCCCCGATTCTTAGTCGAAAGCATGGTGGGGTGAGAAAATTTTATGCAGATTCTTTTTGACGTTTAACTTTCTGAAGTCAGGTCAGCAGTCAAGGAACGGGGAGCCTGTTGAAGATACACCTGTCCACTCGACACTGATAGATGCCTTCAAACTCAGATCGTCTGAATACGCCTCATTAAACGAGTAGTTTCAGCAGCAAGGCTTTTGAAGTGTGCAATCTGTTCTCCGCTTCTGGGAAGACTTTGCTTTGAGGTGAGTCCAAGACTTCGGAGGTTATTTCATAGCCCCTCTTGGCGGGAAGACAGTGTAAAACAATGCAGTTTTTTTTCGCCAACGAGAGAAGATTGGCATTCAGTTGGTAAGGCTTAAAGAGTTTAATCCTCATATCCTTCTCGTGTTCAAGGCCGAGGGAGACCCAGGTGTCTGTTACTAAGACATCTGCGTCTGCCGCGGCTTCTTTTGGATCGCGTACAGTTTTTGCGGTGGTTTGAATCTTCGGCTCGAAACCCTTTGGCGTGGCAACGGTCATCTCCATCCCCATCATTTCCGCGCCTAGCATAAGGGAGTTGCACACGTTAGTTCCATCGCCCGTCCATCCCACCTTCAACCCCGTGAAATGCTTTTTCTCTTCTAAAATTGTGAGGAGGTCAGCGAGCGCCTGACAGGGATGGTATCGGTCGTCCATGCCGTTAATCACAGGTCGCTCACAGCCCTCAGCGAGTTCAACGAGTTGTTGATGGGTGAAGACCCGTGCCATCAATGCATCACAGTATCCGCCTAAAACCTTGGCCTCATCTCTTATGTTCCCCTTCACGAAGTTGGTTTCTGTCCAGTTTAGGTTGACGGCGTGGCCTCCAAGCTGGTTCATGGCGACTTCAAAGGAGACCCGTGTCCGGGTAGACGTCTTCGCAAAGAGCATGACGAGCGTTTTCCCCTTAAGCTCCTGTGAATGGGGAGCCCGCTTGAGTTGGGAGGAGACCTCTAGAAGTTCGCTCAACTCCTGTCCATCGAGATCCTGTAACGTAAGAAAATCGTGTTCCGTCATTAACCGGTCCCACACTCTTTTACGGCGTTCCCCGTTATTCAATCTTCCCTTCCTCGTTTCCTTCGCGTTTCATACGGTTACAGAACGAGGTAGAGTTACAGAAAGAAAGATTAATCAGTCTTCGACTCCTTATTTTGTCTTAAGACAAGGGACTATACTCTTCGGGAAGGAGCATGAAGTGAAGATTTATGCGGTTTTGGGTATAATCCTAGCAGCACTGGGCGCTTTTGGTGCCCTCGTTTATTCTTCCATCTTCTTTGGCTTCTTCACTTCAGGCGTTTTTATCGTCGTTTACGACCTTATAACGGAAAAGGAGGGGGAAAAAGGGGAGAGACAGGTCTTAGAAGTCACGGCTCCTGCACCTCAATCACCATTAGCAATATCGTATCCGAAGTTTTGTCCGAACTGCGGCGTAAAACTGGAGGCAAACGTCCGTAGTTGCCCCTTATGCGGGAAACAGCTTGGAGAGGACGTGTAAATGGTGAGGAAACGCGTTTTCAACAGAAAATATCTTGCCTTGGGCTTTATACTGATGTTTCTCGGAGGATGGTTTTCCTTCGCCTACTATTTGTACTCAAATCAAGTCCTCATCATCAGCGTTCAAGGCTCGATAGTGGACTTCGAAGCAACGACCCTCGCCCTGTACAGTGCGAAGATTAATAATAACGTTAAAGCCGTCATCCTTTACTTAAACACTCCCGGAGGCTCGGCATATCCCTGTCTAGAGATAGCTTCTTACGTGAAAGCCTTGGCTGAAGAAAAACCTGTTATCGCCGTGATGGGAGCGCAATGTACCTCAGGAGGCTACTACATCGCATCCTTCGCCACTTACTTATATGCTCGTGAAAACACCCTGACCGGCGGAGTCGGCGTCATCTCTGTTTGGGTAGACTTGTCCGAATACTATGAGCAGGAAGGAATAAAGATTTGGGTCTGGCAAAAGGGTGAAGAAAAGGACCTCGGAGCCGATTGGCGATCGCCGACTGAAGAAGAGAACGCGTCGATCCAAGCAGAGGTGGACGCTCTTTTCGTAAAGCTGATCAGTGACGTAACGACGAACAGGGATGAAAAGCTCTCAGAGTACGCGGTTTCCATAATCGGTTCAGGTGCGATCTTTTTGGGTTCTGAAGCCAAAGACTTGGGGTTAGTTGATGATATTGGGAACATCGTAAATGCAGTCGAGAAGGCGGTATCAAGGGAAATGGCGGGTCTTTGGAGGTTTACCATCGTCACACCAGAGATGAATGGCGTTCAACAATTTCTCAGAGCCCTGTTCTAACTGCTTGCAGCTGGTTGTTCTCAGGTAAGGGAGGTTCAGGCTGCCTACTACGAAAGCAATGATAAACGTGCACATGATATAGAAGCGCGTAAGACCACCCATAGAAACGGGAGAGACGTTACCACATGAACAAAAGGGCTGTTGGAGGGGTCTTTTTATAACCGTAAAGTTAAAAGATGGGTTGCACATTGATGTGGAATGCTGATCCGTTGGAAGTGTTAAAGTGGGGATTAAATC
>DAOVBJ010000076.1 GCA_030670615.1 Candidatus Bathyarchaeota archaeon
TCATCGGTGGCATCGACGGGTTAAATGTCCGGAATCGCGGTGTGACCATTAAGGTCGGCATCTACGACCAGCGAAATCTGAATTATCCCACACCACCCGTGGTGCAGGCCGTGGCCGACGCGTTTACGCGCACCCAACGGATTCTTCTCGTGGAATCAGATAACCATCATGGGACGGCCTTGGAACGCCTACAAGTGTGGAAGACCCTGTTTTCGGATAGGGTCGTGCCGTTCAACCTTTCCACGGATCCCCAAGTCCGAGAGGGCGTGGTCTGCGGGGAGAATATCCGGTTTTCCCACGTCCTGTGTAAACCGAATGTGCTGGTGAGCCTCCACGCTGCACGGAGAGGAACCGCGGGCTCGATTTTTAAGAACTTGCTCGGGTGCATCTCCGACACGAGGAAAGAACGGTTCCACGAAAAGCTGGGTGTGGCGCTCATCGACATCGCATCAGCCGTGGACTGGATCGACTTAGCCGTGATCGATGGCACGTACGTGTATGGAAGCGAATGGAAGGAAGGAAAACCGCTACAGAGAGAACAGCGCAACTTCCTCATTGTCGGACGCGATCCCGTCGCTGTGGAAACGGTCGGCAGCCTCCTTGTCGGTGAGACTCCCCTCATGATTTCTTCGTTAGCCGTTGCTAAACAGAGGGGGCTCGGAGAAACCGACATCAAGAACATTGAAGTCGTGGGTGAACCATTAGAAGCCTTCAGTACGTAAGTTCTGCGAGCTAACTACATCGTCCCCACTTAGCAAACCACGAAAACTGGAAAACGTAGACAGACTGTTAAATTGACTGGCGTGAAACCGTCTTAAAAAGAAGGTACAGTCGTCAGTCGATTCTAAAGTCTACGGATCCCGAATATACGGCGATGCCATCGATGTTTAAGCTGGACCTCGCTATCGACGAAACCTAACTTTGACCGCCTCGATGGATTCGCCGAGCACCGTTATCTTCTCTAGGTCGTAGGTTCCGAGGCCCTTGTCCGCTGCAAAGCGGAGATGTCGAACCGACTCAGGGGGAACCCCCATGACTGCGGAGCCGACGGCGTCTGTGGCCACGGGGTCGATTCCCGCGATGACGAGGTCCATCTCCACGGGGCTGCCCCGCGTTTCGTGGCCTTCTCCCGCGATGATGCCGTCGATCACGGCTATGGTGGGCGTAACTATGGAGGCGAGGTCCGCAATGTTTTGGCTAAGTCGTCCGTTGTGCATAATGCCTTTCGAGGCCAAAGCCCCCATCATGTTCTTCAGGCTCAAGGTCACCGTGGCACTCCCGTGGATCTTGAGCTTGGGCACGCTGATGATTGTGGTCTCTAACGCCGTCTTCGCGACTCGAACCCTCGTCAGCGACAACGGCTCAGGGGGGTTCACGGTGACAAAGGCGTCTTTATTCAAGTCCACGAGCTTCACGCCCCAGCGTTCAGCAATCGCGTCGATGCCGGCAACGGAGAAGGCGTGAAGGGTGTCAGCCCACCCACTCCCCTCACCAACCACAATCTCATCGACCCCTCGCGCCCTCAAAAACGTGATAACTCCTTCAACGACTCTGGCGTCAGTCGTGATTCCCGTCGAGGGCGGGCTGGAATTGATGTAGTTGGGCTTAATCAAAACCGGCTTCTTCGCGGAGAGAACTCTGTCCACTTCAGAACCTATCAATTCCAGAGCTTTAACCGTCGTTTCAACGGGGTTCGTCCCCTTAACAATGGCAACAACACTCATCACATCCACCTCATTCAAAAAAGCTTCATATTCTTAAAACCGGAGTCTTACACTCCGACATCTGACAATACGGCAACCACGTCATAAAAAGCCTTCCACCCAGACATAGTTGAATCCAGTCACAAATCACAATAACCGCTTCTAATCAATCTCGATACCCAACCTTCGCTATCTCCTCAACCCAGATGTCAACTCCACCTTTATGCCAGTGACCTGAGACAAAAATCGGTTCTTAACTTGCATGTATCTGAAATATACTTCTATTCAATTTCCGCTTGTACTTTCTGCTCTGGATTCCACATCCTCTCTTCTCCGCCGATACCAATCTTCATTGCGGAGACCTCCTTACCCTTCTTCCCACAGCTTTGGGAATGTTGCAGGTATTCGCCTCCCGTATGGTAATCGTCATCTTGATATCGCACTCAGTAGTTTCCAACTTAACATTGAATCCTAGCTGCCAAAGCGCATCCATCAACTTAAGCAAGTTATCGGGATTATCGTGCCACCAGTTATCTCTCTTCTCCTCTTCCTTCATGAAGTCATCCCCAAATATCATGTTTAACATTATAGGCGTAAGCAACACGTGGAAAGAAGCGAAGAGCCTTCTCCTTCGCGGCTTCACGGGCATGACAGTTAGCTAGCATCAGAACGCGAATATAACCCACAAAAGGCAACTCACAATACGGTAATGATGAATCAAAAGCTCAGCTAGCCACGGTGAAGAGAAAAGGATCGTGTGTGAAGGGCTATGAAGAAATTGGGTTGAGTGGACGCAGGTAGTCTTTGAGGCCTTGGAAATACTTGATGTAATCCACGCCCTTCTCAGTCGTCCTGAAGAACCTGCTTCCCCCATTGGGCCCCTTCAGCAACCCCGAGTTTATGAGGCGGTCCAGATACTTCTTGCCGATCTTGAAGTTCAAATTAGCTTTATACACGATGTGGGACTTCTTCGCCCCATTCCTCGCCACTTGCAAAATGGCAGCGGATATCTCAATATCACTTCGTTTACCGTTCATTTTAAATTAGCTCCACGTTACGAAGTTATTTTTAGAAATTATGTTATTAAAGGGTATTCTAACGAAAATGGAAAGCGTTTTCCGCTTATAGACAAAAGCACGACTTTTTTCCCAAAACCGGAAAAACGAGTTTTGAGAAAAAGCATCCCTCTTTTCTAGGTCAAAGCATTTGTACCATCATTTTTGGACAAGAATGATGGGACGGTTTCAAAGGGGAATCCTAGCTAGAGGTAACTTGACTGTCATCTAGGTTGTTGAGTGGTTGATGGGAGCGGCCCTGGGCATTGGTGAGGAAAACACCACACGTAACAAAAAGAAAAAAGGAGGGTTAAATGTCCTCAATGTTTTTACAGAGTACGTGATTGAGTGTACACGTTAGCTTAAGCTTGGTAAAGAAACGCATCTCCGTTCTATCCGGCAGAACTCCGTTAGCTTGCTGACGGAACTAGAAAGACTGGGGAGGGACTGTCGTTTTTGGTTTAACAATGAATCCAACTAAGGCAATGGCTGCGCCGATCAACAATACTATGAAGCCATACAGTTGATAGGGGTATTGTGGAGTCAATTCACTGTGGAAGGTAACGTCATAGGTTCCAGCGGGCAATTCAACGACGAGTCGATAGTCTTCTTCACTGGTGGTGTCAACCGTAAAGGTGGCCTGCGTGGTCCCATGTGCGCTGTCAATATACGGAATGGCGGCTATAGTAACCATGAACACTTCCGCCGTCACTTCCTCGTCATTCTCATTGGTATTGAACAGGAGGAAAAAGTAGTCATCATATGTGGATGCTTCAAAATACCCAATGCCATCCGAAAGACTGCCCCACACGAGCGCGTTGTTTTGAAATGTTTCGACCGTAAGAAATTCTGTCGCTGTCAGATAGCCATTTGTGTCAAATACTCCGAAAATAACTGGAGCGCCGCTGTCGACTGACCACGAAAAGGTGAACAACCCTCCTTCGTCGGCTTCTGCGGTTCCCAAGACATAATAAGAGAACCCTTCAGCGGGGAAGGTTACGTCGATGATATTGCTGTTTACAAGAACAGAATCCAAGCTTGAATTAGTCGTAAGGCCCACGAGGACATCTCGTTGCGGAGACGTGCCCGTTACATCAAACTGGGCGGTAACCGTCTCGCCAGCGGGTAAGTGTAAAGGCACGTCAGGAAGGAGAAAGATTCGTGCAATGTCTTCGGACGCAGAAATGGTTTCATCGATGGTTGTGGTAACCGAGATAGTAGCTAAAAATCCGCCACCAATAAGAAGAATTATGCCAATAACTAAAAATACTTTGTTCAATTACGAGTTCACTCCGAATTTCCTAGTGTCTACAAGCCCGCATTATAAAGATTTCTGAAGTAGAGTTCAAGGATCCATTAAACCGTAAAAGAGAATTGGGATAGAAGAGTTCCAGGTAGTGGTTTTTGGTTTAGAGATAAAAAGCATTCTAAATCGAGCCTTGCTATTTTTACATCAAACGCTTAAGTCTCATAGAGTGTGAGTGGTATTGGGTTAGGGGTAGGTTGCGACGTAAGTCATTTCGTCTCCATTCGCCTCGCCGTTGCTGTCAGCGTCATTCCAGTGGAGAAAGAGGGCTTCGGCATTGGCTGTTTCACTTGCGAAGGAGTTCAGAGTGGAGGCTAAGTATCTACAGGCTCCGAGAGTGCCTTCGGCACGCATCCCCATGACGAAGAACATGTGTTTGTTGTTGATAGAGTCGAAGTAGACAGATACTACCGCGAAGTCGTGGTCCTCGAATGCATAATGCGTCTCAGTGGAATTACTATAATGGAGGACGTATTGCTTGGGATCGAAGTGTAATCGAAGGTAGGCGACGCCATCCCAATCAACCCTAAGCTCGATGTACTCCTCGGTAACCGTTAGGTTGAAGGGAAGGAGAGGATTATACGCGTGGCTGACGAGGTTCACCGCGGGTCCTCCCACAGCAATCAATGCCGTCGACGTGCTCTCCGTCCAATTGAAACGCTGATCCACCCACTCGGCCACGTCAACGTCGAAAGCTGCGCTGGGGGATCCGTAGCCACTTAAAGCGGTTAGGAGGCTGTTTATGCCGGTGGTGTCCTCGATTAAGGCACCCCACGGTAGAGGCCCATACGGCGTACTTGTTCCCCGCACGAGTACGGCGTTCCGCCAAACGGTCGTTAAGTCCCTGATCCGAGTGATGCCGCCATTGGACGACGCGTATGTTGAGCGTCGAAGACGCCAATCGGACGTGGCGTTGGTGTCTAACCCGTTAGGACAGCGCTGCCAACTCAGATCGTCGTCGCCACCATCATCAAGTTGAGGCGATCGATCGATTTCCACGTCCTCCGAGTCGCGTAGCACCACCGATGCCCCGGCATCGTTCAGCCAAGATGCCCCTCGTCTGCATACATAGTATCCATCAGCATCAATGACGATGCCTGGGGGAATAGTGAGTGTGATGGTTATGCCATGCGTGGTGAGTAGCATCCACCCGTCGAGGGGTACGTCGCTTTCGGTGGGGTTATAGAGCTCAACCCACTCCTCCACATTGAGAGAATTATCGTTTCCTGCGGGGTTTAATTCAATTTCGTTGATCACCACGTGCCGCGCGCCAGTATCCGTCGTTTGATTCAAGTAGAGGGTGTGGATGACGTTGGCGAGAAGGGTTACGGCTAAATTGAGGGATTCGCCACATCGATCCTTGAAGGAAGAGTTGTTCCAGTCATAGTTCTGATCCATCCAGACACAG
>DAOVBJ010000208.1 GCA_030670615.1 Candidatus Bathyarchaeota archaeon
TTCTCTCAACTCAAGCCTAGGCTCGTCATCGAGACTGCTAGGGAACTAACTAAACCAGAATACTGTGTCGACGTCCTGAAAGCAGAGTTTCCTCTGAACCTTCAGTATGCAAAAGAGCTGGGACAGGATCCATCGGACACATGTAAAGAGTTGGATGCTGCAAGCCAGATACCCTGGGTCATCTTAAGCGCTGGTGTGGACTTTAAAGAGTTCGTGGAGAACCTACAATACGCAGTGGATAACGGTGCTTCTGGCTTCCTTTGCGGGAGAGCAATATGGAAAGAAGCGGTCGGACAAAACGACATGGGCCAATTCCTTCGTAAGACCGGGTTGTCGCGCCTTAACCAGTTAGTCGAGATAGCTGAACAGAGAGCTACACCTTGGTACAAAAAGTATGTCCCTTCCATAAGCCAAATAACGATAAAGCGTGGAGAATGAACAGACATAAATCAGATAGAAACCATACACGCGTCATCTACTTGATTTAACCAGTAATCCACGGCCGATCCGAGTAGCCACCGAAGTACGTGAGTTAAACCCTGGCAAGCTTACCCTGGAGCTTATATAAAGGATTAAGAGAGATCTGTTTAAGCCGCTCATTACTTTTACGTGTCTCGATAAGTTTTCGACGGGAATGGCTACATCTAAGAACTATTACCGCTTTCCCAAAGTGCAGTTCAGTTTTATTCACTAGTATGCCCGCAGTATGTCTTTATACAATCGCTGCAATGATAATTATCAAGACGATTCCAATAACCGCATAAAAAAGGAGGGGTTCGACTCCGAAAAAAGTTTCCTTCACCTCATAGCTGAAGCTGCCTGAACTCGTAGTTTCACCCCCATCCCCAATGGCTTGTACATGGAACACGACTTCGGAACCGCTGTTTTGACCGGGAATACTACCGCCGTAACGAGAGTCGTCAATGCGAAGCATCTCCTCCTTTTGTTCTTCTCCTCCATTAACGGAGTAAATGATAGCGACATCTCTAATTTGGGACGTGGTGGTTATCACTCCTGCCTGAACTTTAACTTCTTCCTCAGAAGAAGGTTCTGACGGGTGATAGGAAACGTCCTCAATGAGAACGCCTTCTCCAACTTCCCTTACAATGGGAAAGGTTGTGAAATCGCCGTCGCTAAAGGATGGAGGTGTCCAGCCAAGGGCGTTATTCTTTCCCGTGGCTTCCACCCAGATCCATCCAAATCCTCTTCCATCATGGATGTCCCAGTACATGTTGGCGTTCGGATAATCGGGAAACCAAATCAGTAGGGCGGCGTGACCAGGTGCTTCAACGATAGCTACGTCAAAGCCCGCCCCATAATATATAGTGGCGCAGAGGAAGGCCACATCTTCGCAGTCAGCTCCTACCACGTTCATGGTTTCCATGGCATTCTCAATCATGTGTGCCATTTCATCGCCATTCCATGCCCATTCAAGCTGGGCTTCACCGTCTCTGAAGACGTTGTCTTCGTCGTAGCTGTATAACGTCCACTCCTGAACAAAACGTAAAATCGCTTGCGCTCTCTCCCTTACCTCGATATGGTGGAGTTTAAATTCGAGACCCCACTTATAGGCGAGGTCAGAGTAGTTGCCGATGGTTTCATAGAACATGTTCGGGATGTACCCGTCTTCTCCGTAGTAGACGTTCCGGTTTATACCCCAGCTGTCATACCAGAAGCCGCCCCGTTTTTCGAAGGTGGGGGGGAAGATGTTTCCACTTGGGTAGGCGTTGACCAAGTTTGGAATGAAGATGCTGGCTAAGAAGAGAAGTATGACAATGGTTTTTCCCTGTTTTTTCATTGCTCAGCCTTCAGAAGGGCATGGTTAGAGTGGCGTGAATGATTACGCCGAGGAAGACTTCATAGGTGAATAGGAAGATTCCGATGGCCTCAGGGGATTGGTTTATGTCGTCCAGATCGATTTGGAATGGCGAGATTTTAGCGAAGATGTAGTAGAAAAGCCAGCCAAATAAGAGGCTGATCAGGGTGCTCAAGATGACTAGGAAGAGGCGTTGAAGGTTGATGAAGCCTCCGATGATCAGGGATTGTCCGAGGAATATCGGGCTCGATGCAGAACCATGGACGATGAGGCCCGTGAAAACGATAAAGCCTCCTACGAAGAGGGCTGTGGGAACCGGTTTTCCCTTTATGGTCTTAAATTCCCTTATGTCAACAGTTATGTAGCTTAGGATTTTCAATCCAAGGAACCCTATGAGTAAACAGATCAAGCTTGAAATGAATGTCCGTAAAAGCCAGAGAAGCATACCCAACAACGTAGGACTGGAAACTGCCATCTTTTATAACACCTCATGAAATAAATTACTCGTTCCCTATCTTATGACAAACGGAGTATAGATGGTTTCTTTAATGAGGACTAAAGCTAGTGCCCTGTTACTTTGTTTGTCAAACACTAATGAGGTGAACCTGATATTTTATTTCACGCTCATTTTCCTAATGAGGTGGGGGTGGTTCTATATAAATGAACAGAATACAATCCCAAATACAACGTTACAACTACCTAGCGAACGACTAACCCGGAACGGATAGAGAACATTTTGGTTCAATAAATGTAGTGGTCTTCACAGCAACAGTTGATTTCTAACAACGAATTAGCTAGCTATAGCTACTATGATATTCATCGCCAACCCTGATACAGCTGAAAAGGATACCTTGCGATCTAGCCTTCGTTGAGCATTTTCCCCTCTGCTCCAACTTCCTTACG
>DAOVBJ010000066.1 GCA_030670615.1 Candidatus Bathyarchaeota archaeon
AGCGCGATGAAGGCATACATGCATACAGCAGAGACCGCGAGGGAGACAAGAAGCAGCTTGGTTTTCGAGTATCGATCCGAGAGGAAGCCTCCGATAAAGGAGCCGAATAATCCGAAAAATCGAGTGATCCCGTAAATTGTGGCGGTTTGGGTGACGTCTAACCGATATACTTCCACCATGTATAAGGGATTCATGGATAGGGATGAGAAGGCGCAGACACTGTGAGCCACAAACGGAAGTAAAAAGTACAGCAAAGTCTTATTGGATAATAGGTTTTTCATTGTTTTCACGTTTATCGGAGAGCTTTCTGTCAGGGTCTCAGTCGGTTTAATAAAAAACCAAACGAGAATCACCAAGCTTAGGTTGAGAAAAATCCACAGGTAGTAAACCCAGTGCCAGTTATACTCACTAGCTAAAACCCCTGAAATGTAGGTTCCAACGAATTGGGCGACGGACGGTGCCGTGTTATAGATACCCAGCAACGTTCCAGTTCTCTCTGGAAACATCTTTGAGAGAATGGAAAAGCTTATCGGCGTGCTAGACCCGATGAACAAACCTGTCAAAAACAAGCTTGCGCCCAGCGAGAGCAGCCCTTGGGAGAAACTCATCCCCACCATTGCCGGGATCAGGAACAGGGAAACTATGAGTAATAACTTCTTATTGTCGAAGGTGTCGGACAGAATCCCCGACGGAAATTGAATCAGCCCATAAGAGACGCTCAATAAAGACAGCAACATTCCGGCTTGAGCGTAAGAGATTTGGAGGTCGTCCCGAATTAATGGCATGGTTATGATCACAGCCATCCTAACACTGAATCCCACAAAGAAGATTCCCCATAAGACCGCTAAACCTAGGTAGGAAGAGGTGTTAGTTGACGGCTTCTTCAATGACAGGCATCCTGTAAACCTTTGAGTGTAGTGCAGGTAATGAAGAAGGATAAATATGTTTTTCACCCATCCATTCCTAAGGAGCTTAGGGTTGTACTTGGATTTGGAAATGAAAAACAAGTTATTGTCTTCAGAACGCCGAGGAACTGCAGGACAACAAAAAGATTCGAAAGCTAGCTAGATTCTCCATTTTACATTTTTTTTATAGATTTTAATTAGTAATAATGGTTTCTAACGGACTTTTTGGGTTAGTTGGACTCCTCCTTTTACTCTTTTTCCATAAGTTTCAAGAGTGCAATGGAAAGTCTGATTCCCGTTATCGGCTCCCAAACACTTCTGAAGACAACAAGCATGTATGCGAAGTCGATGTTCCCACGAGCCATACATGCGTTTAATTACAAAGTATATAGCTCGAAGCCGCTGAGGGGGTCGTGGTTCGGGAGCTCGTGACGCCTGCGTCAACCCATTTCATCACGGTGTACACCAAGTTGCCGTATTGGACCCGCTGACCCTCGGACGCTCGTGTATTTCAGGCGGATTTATCATGGGATAATGCGTAGTATAACCGTGTCATTGGCCTGTGCAACGAGCCGTTTATGGGCTCCTTTGATGAAACGCGCCGTGATTTATTCTCCTTCTCAGAAAAAATATGTTTCAATTTATCGTTTTTTACATTAGGAAAAATGAGAGAGGCCCGTCCACCTGTGCATACAGCAGTGGTCTAGCTAACTAGCAATAAATGTATAGGTATCCCAATTAATTTCTAGAATTTACGCTTTAGGGCCCTAGAATACACATTTTTTAGGGCATTTTCTTATAGAAAACTGTAAATTCAATAAAGCTAGCTAGCTTGAAGGCTAACTCTTGCATTTGAGTTGGGCTGAGGAAGGGAAGCACAGCGGAATGCAATAATTCCCAACATAACAGACCTTATTCAAGGTAACGAGGCAGTTTAACGTAAAATAAGTCGCGTAGTAAAAAAAGGAGGGGGGGAGGTCGCTTAGGCAGCTTACCGAGGTTTCTGAAGGTTAGGCCTTGACGTAGCCGTCCTTCATGATGCCGTCGATGTCCACGTCAAGCTCCTTGGCTGTCTTGACGATGGCCTCCCAAAAGGGGTCGTCGACCAAGATGCCCAGTTTTCTTCGATTATCCTCTTCACGCCATTCGGGTTCACCGGAGTAGAGGATTTCGTCGAAGCCAGGTCTCTTTTTAGAGGATTTAAGGTGATCGATCATCGAGTCAATTCTGCCTGTGAACTCGTCCAGGGAACAGTAGCCTGTTGGGTCGATGGCCGTGAAGGTGTGCCCGAAACCCGTCTCGTCTAGGCTGCAACCGGAGCCGATGGCGCCAGCTAGGGCTTCCACGATGATACTTAAGCCATAGCCTTTGTATTCGCTGTAGGGATGACCGAAGCCAACGGGTTGCGCCTCACGCTTGAAGATGGCTCTGGGATCGGTGGCCCATGTGCCATCGGGCTTGATGAGCCAGCCCTCAGGCGCGTTCTGGCCTCTGACAGACATAACTAGGAGATGTCCCATGGCAACACCGGTTGTGGCCATGTCGAGGATGATGGGCCGGTACTTTCCTGCGGGGATGGCGAAACATAAAGGGTTGACACCCAACCGTCCTTCGACTCCTCCGTAAGGTGCAACGCTGTGGCCGCCACCTCTGCAGAGGGTTAACCCGATCATGTTGTTCCTGGCGGCCAGATAGGAATACCAGTACAGAGCACCTATGTGCCCCGTTCCTTTTATGCCGACGCTCCCCATCTTGTACTTCTTCGCTTTTTCTATCGCCGTGCTCATGGCCTTATACCCTGCAACGAAGCCAAAGCCTCGACCTGCATCCCACATCGCGGTCGTGGGAGTGTCGACAAGGGTCTTGATAGGGGTCCCAGGAACCAGGGCTCGCGGAGCTTCTGGGTCCAGCTGGATACCTCGGATGTATCCCGGTATCGCGCGTACGCCGTGAGAATCTACGCCATGAATGCTCGTGTCGACAAGGATGTCGGAGACGAGTTTGGCTTCTTCCTCAGGAGTACCAACAGCTTTAAAGATGGTGAAACTCAGCTTTCGAAGAGGTTCTTCTTTTAATCTTACCATATAACATCGAAGTATTACAACAGATATTAACTATTTATCTTTTTAGGTTAATGGAAACCAATGATTTTTAGTGAGCTAGTCAAAGTACTCGCCTGAAAAGTTGTACGCTTCTCCTTTTGTATTGTCCATGGTATGTAAAATCGCTAATTGAAAAGCTAGCTGGTTAGCTATTCTATCTTCTATGTAAAAGGAGTAGACTGTTGGTTATCGAAAGATTATTATTAAATAATTATATTCATCATGGCTTGAGGTGTGCAATTTTAGCATCTTCTCCAGGATACACAAGTTATTCAATGCAAAATCTAGGGACAAACAAAAGAATAGAATTGTCTTAGTAACACCCCCCTCCTCCTTAGCCCCGCTATACAGTTCATCCTCTTCAGAGTCCAGTACGGTTAAGGTCATTGACGTCCCAACGATTCCCATGTTACCCCTTGGCACGGCTTATATTGCTGCTTCCCTTGAAGAAGCAGGTTTTGACGTAAAGGTCGTCGATTTAACCTTTTCAATGGAAGATAGATATGATATCGACAAAGTCACAAAAGCTATACTTAACCTTGAACCTGGAGTAATCGGAATCTCCTCCTTCACCTCAACCATCACAAGTGCCTACAATATCGCCAACGCCGTAAAGAAGGAACAGAAGGATACTCCAATAGTCATCGGAGGCCCTCATGCATCAGCCCTTCCTCACAGAACCCTAGATGAATGCTCTGCCATAGACGCTGCAATCATAGGCGAGGGAGAATACGTCTTCCGAGATTTTGCCAAGTTTCTCTTAAATGATGGACTTCAAAGCGAGACAGTAGACCTTAAAGGAGTCGTCTTCAGAAGAGGAAACCAGCTCTTCGGAGACCCGAAACCCGCGTATATAGAGCATTTAGACCTCCTCCCATTTCCAGCCAGACACCTATTTAACCTGAAGAAATATGCTGAAAGCTCAAATTACTTTGACGCAAAAAAGTTTCCCGTGACATCCATCCTGACGTCCAGAGGATGCCCATATGCTTGTTTATACTGTTCAAGAACCAGCAGCGGACGCCGCTTTCGCGTGAGAAGACCAGATAACGTGGTTCGTGAACTTGAGCAGTTGAAGGAGGCTGGTTTTAACGAAGTTCAAATAGTGGATGACGACTTTACTGAGGACCGTCTTAGAGTTCTTGAGCTCTGCAGACTGATAAAGACTAAGAGGCTGGATATGAGCTTCAACCTACTTGGGGGGATACGGGTTGATAAAGTCGATGAAGAGCTTCTCTCAACAATGTATGATGCAGGGTGCTACGTCATTCATTTTGGCGTCGAATCGGGGGATGACCAAGTCTTAAAATATATTAGGAAAGGAATAACTGCTAAACAGATTAAGAAAGCTATTCAGTTGGCAAAGAGAATAGGATACAAGGTCATAGTGTACGTGATTGTGGGTCTGCCTGGAAGCTCCATCGAGTCTGAAAAGAAAACCATTAGCCTGCTTCAAGAATGTGGACCTGATGCCACAAGGGTTTCCATCTGCACTCCGTATCCAGGCTCCACCCTTTGGGAAACGATGAAAGACCAATTCGAAGGAGTTGCTTGGGAAAGATACAATGAATCGGATGTTTCAAACCCGATCTATATATCTGGCGACCAGACTAAAGCTCAGCTTCAACTCTGGATGGACATGGTAGGCGTTGACCTAAAGTGAGACTAATAGCTAGCTAGTTGAGACACCAATACGTAATGTGACGCTATTAAAAAGCTAGCTAGTAGGTAAGTGAAGACATGGAGTTATCAAGAATCTTTTTCTCAATGCTTTTTCTCAATGCGTTTGTGGGATTCTTTATGCATGAGATCGTCCTGTTAGTTGACGCCTCAATGCATCGTAAAAGCGTTTACTTAATTCAAGGATCTGTGGTTCTGATAAGAGGTTAGTCTCATAGCCTAGAATAGATGATGGGGGCGACCCTTCTGAGATTCTTTTGAAAAAATCGTAGTAATCAAGAAATTCCGTAAATTTCAAGGTGAGACCGTATTTTTGGGGGTTTAAAAATTGAAGGCTGCAAGGCTCGAGACTAGTTGGGATGCAATACATGTCCAGTACCATAGGATATTGTTCGACTATTTTTTTAGCCACATTGATTGTATCGTCGAAGTGTTTTTCAGTCTCCCCTGAGAGGCCTGAAGCGAAGGCAAGCTCAACTGGGATCAATTCTTCTTTAGCGTTGCTAAGCCAACGAAAGAGCTCCTCATTGCTGTAGCTGTAGCCTGTATTCAAGTTCCTTACTTCTTCGGAACCTGACTGAATGGAATGGATGATTGAGGAGTAGAGTGGATTAAAGGTGCGTCTGAAGTCCTTAAGAAAGTCTTTACCTGAGATGTCCCATGACTCAAACTGGCAGCCAAGGTCTATTTTTTCCTTTCGAATCATAGCAAAGAGTTCTTTATGATAGTCTCGTTTTTCTGGATCGGGATCAAAACCCATGTAAATGGAGGAGATCTTCATTTCCGCAAACGTGACTAGTTGCTCAATGACCTTCTCTTTTGACAGGAAAATTGGGGTGTCAAGGCCGGTTAGGAGTTGTTGGGCATCCTTTCCTCCTCCACAATAGACGCAATTCATTGAGCACCCTCGTCCGAGGCAGGGGTATGCAAGCCGGTTAAGGTTGGAGTGGCCTAATTCTACGGAGAGAGAGAGTTGCATGTATTTATCAAAGTTTTCTAGTAGGCTGAAGTTTGAAAAATTTAGTTGGTTTAAGTCGGACTCGTCTGCTATGTATCTTCTTGTGCTTTGTTTTAACGCATTTTCCTGTCTGTACATTAAGTTGGGTATTTTTTCAAAGCTTTCACTAGAATGATTTTTACACTTATAT
>DAOVBJ010000107.1 GCA_030670615.1 Candidatus Bathyarchaeota archaeon
AGAAGGAGTTCACTCAATATTACTTTGCCCAGGATTCACTCATAAGAACATTTATGAAATTGTGGAAGCTGTTAGGATGAAAGCGGGGGTCTTTGTAGCTAGAGGAGATGGTCCCAGCAGCAGAATTACCGCATTAGCCAGAAAAGAGAATCTTAGATAAAATGATTAATCTTCCACCTTGGAGTTGCCTAAGCACGCGCGCGCTATGATTTACTTGAGCTAGCCTAGTTAGCCTTTTCAGGTCTGCTACCCTCACACCCCTTATTAGCTTTCTTCCATGCTGGTCCCTACCAATCGCTACTTTATTTCTGTGGAAGGGATCATGGAAGTCAGTTCCACTTGTCTTAAATAAGCCAAAACGGTCAGCTACCTCCCTGTAATAGACGACCTGTTCTTCATCGTGCTTTGGCGTGTACACCTCTATACCCTTTACACCCATGCTCACCATCTCTCTTACATCTTCTTCCAAAAGACGGGTCTCACCTGGATGGGCTATTACGGGAAGCGCTTTTATCTCCATAATCATTTCACACACCTTCGTGACAGGCGAATACAAGCCTTCCTTCCGGGGTACATACCAGTACTTCTTGTTTTCAATACCATATTTTCGGAAGAGCGCTTCATATCTGTCAATGTACTCCAATTCCTTCCTCCAAAAGAGAAAGTAAAAGATGTGTCTGGCGGGCACGGTCTTGAATGCAGGAGCTACTTCCTCCAGTTTTTCCTTTACTAAGATACTGAAGTTGAAATAACTCTGTGTGGATTGCCTGAATCGCTCTACCTCGTCTACCTTAATGGAGATTGCCACTCGTTCGCCCCCAACTAAACGCACCACGAGGGGATCTTTCTGAGTGAATTTCGCTACCTTCCTCGCCCACAGGTTATTTGCATTCCTTATCCTTGACAGGTACTGATGGAAGGAGGAGGCTTCCACGTCCTTAAGGCTGAAACCGTATCCGAGTATATGCACTACCCTTGTGTGATATTGAGCTGAAACTTCAACGCCGGACACCATGGTGATATCCAAGTCATCTGCTGTTTCCTTCCCCTCGGGAAGGCCTTTGATCGAGTTGTGGTCTGTAATGGCCAGTTCTCGGACTCCTTGCCTTGAGGCCTCCTCTAACAGTTTCCGGGGAGGATATAAGCCATCGGAGTATAGGGTGTGTAGGTGAAAATCTCGGATTACCTCCTTTCCCTTCATTCTCCCTTACTCCCTCAATCCCAACTTATTCCAACGGGTATCCGTGGGTTCTATTGACCGTGATTATCTTCTTTCACCATTGGGCTTTAATATTAATTTATCTTGTTTCATTGGAGTAAAAAGAGAGGGGGCGCACACGCTGTTTAAATGTTCTTCATAGACTGACTAACTAAAATATTTTAGGGGGTATATTGATACACATGTAATAATTTCCTCTGGGCTACCAAGATAAACCCCGGAACTTTTTCATTTCTTTCGCTTTCTGAAGAGCTTGGTCTTTCTCATCATGCATACGTATTCGAATCCTGCTTCGATTAGGTTTTTAGCTTCTTCCACTGTATTTGCAACTCTGTATGGTAAATTGGTCGTCTCTTTCGAAGTTGACTAGGTGAGTGTAAATCAAGGTGTTATTGATGTTCTTGTGGTCTAAAACTCTCATCACGTATACGATATCCTTGGTTTTGTGATGTGCAATAGCAGCTTTCCAGTGTCTGAGGATAGTTAGCTAGCTAATATAAGAGAATCTACAATTTCTTAGTCAAAATCCTTGTGACGTCACTCGGCTTTTCTGCAATGCTAATCCCAGCAGCAGCAAATGCTTCGATCTTGCTCTTCGCTGTGCCAAGGGTTCCAGTTACAATTGCTCCCGCATGTCCCATGCGCTTCCCTGGTGGCGCAGTTCTTCCAGCGACATAAGCGATGAGAGGTTTTGTGTATCCCTCCCTTTCAATGTATTGAGCCACCATTTCTTCAGCGTTTCCACCAATTTCGCCTAATAAAACCACGGCTCTGGTCTTATCATCAGTCTCAAATAGCTTGAGCGCATCTATGAAGTTCAATCCGGTTACTGGGTCTCCTCCGATACCCAAGCATGTTGTCTGCCCAAGGCCACACCTTGTAATCTTCCATGCTACCTCGTATGTCAGTGTCCCACTTCGAGAAACAATGCCTACGACCCCTGGCTTGAATATTTGGATCGGCATTACTCCTACCTTACTCTCACCTGACGTGATTATTCCGGGACAGTTTGGGCCTATAACGCTCACTCCTGCCGCCTTTGCCCTCTCCATGATTTCTATTGAGTCCTTTATTGGAATATGCTCGGTGATTATGACCACCAATTTAATCCCGGAATCTATGGCTTCAAGCGCAGCCTCTTTTGCGAAAGGAGCTGGGACGAAGATTGCTGAGACGTCGAAATCATGTTTGCTCTTGGCATCAACCATTGTGTCATAGACTTTTACGCCAAAGAACTCAGACCCGCCCTTTCCAGGCGTGACTCCAGCGACTATTCGCGTACCATAATTCAGCATCAATCTTGTGTGGAAGCCTCCCTGCCTTCCAGTTATGCCCTGTACAACTACTTTGCTTCCCCGTCTCAACAATATGGCCAATCCTTTCATCTCCTAATCAGTTCAACAACCTTTTCCACTGCTTCGTCCAATTCGTCCGTGACTTTTATCCCAACATTCATAAGCAACTCTTTAGCCTCCTCCTCACGGGTTCCAACGATCCTTACGACCATGGGCCTCTTTTCCTTCAATTCGTTTAACGAGGAAATGATCCCTCTAGCTACTTCATCGCAACGCGTTATTCCACCTAAAACATTAATTAACACAGCATCGACTTCAGGTTTTGAAAGCACCGTCCTCAGCGCCAACTTAACAATATCAGCTGAAGCCCCTCCACCTAAATCAAGGAAGTTAGCGGGCTTCCCACCACTGAGCTGGACAAGATCCAATGTCGCCATTACGAGTCCAGCGCCGTTTCCGATAACACCTATGTTTCCCTCAAGATCCACATAAGCTAAGCCATGTCTTCTAGCTTCAGCCTCTCTCGGCGTCAGCTCTCTCAACCTCTTCATAGCCTTTTCCCGTAACTCAGAATGGCGATATAATGCGTTGTCGTCTATGATTATCCGTGCATCAGCTGCTACGAATTCTCCATCTTCAGTTTCTACTAAGGGGTTTATTTCAGCCAACTCTGCGTCGTAATCCAAAGTAACACTATAAAGATTATGGATTATGGTAGCTAAAGTAATCATTTTTCGCCCTTTATAACCCATCTTTCTAGCTATCTCTATTGCTTCATATGAGTGAAATCCTTTAAACACGCCAAGGTTATAGCGGATTATCTTCTTGGGAGACTTCTCCGCCACCTCTTCTATATCGACTCCACCCTCGGTAGAAGCTAAAATAACATAGCACCTTGCATACCTGTCAACAGTTACGCTGATAAAGAGCTCCTTTGAAACCCTCAGTTTTTCCTCGACGAGAAGGCTACCTACTTTCAACCCTTTAATTTTGCTCCCAATCAGCTTCTCTGCGATCGTGCGTGCTTCTTCAATGTTGTCAGTGAATTTTATTCCACCAGTCTTTCCCCTTCCAGCAGCCAAAACCTGAGCTTTAATCGCGACTGCTCCCCCGATTTCATGTGCTGCTTCCCCTGCTTCATCAGGTGCGTAGGTGACTTTTCCCTTTGGAATCGGGATACCCTGTTTTGCAAAAATTTTCTTTGCTTCAAACTCAAATAGTTTCATAGCAACTCTTCTCAGATTTTTATTGGCGGGATACAATTATAGGATTGAACTCAGGCATCCCATCAATCTTGTCAAGAGGCCATATGGGTCGACGAAGCCTCTTCCACTCAAACCGATCTAGGTATGGATGACAAATTCCTGGAGCGTCAACCTCGAAAACCTCAATGGCGATGGGAGAGAAGGCAGCCCGATAATGGGCAGCGGATTTGAGGACTAGGATTCTCTTGTCAGTAGGCTCTATTCCAACGCTTCGAAAGTGTTGGAGGTCAGATGGATGTGCTCGATGGGAGGTTAACATGAGATCAATGCCATGTCGTCCACCAATCTCAAACACTACTGTAGATCCCATGCGCTCCTCACCACCAGGGTTCTGAGGCCCACTTCGAATGTAGGTTCCATCAGAGATATGTCGAACTATTCCTGTAACTTCCACAGGATCCCCGTGAAACCTATCTTGCTTTCCCCCCACCTCTAACCTCACCTCTGAGCCTACTCCATTCTTCAAGCACTCATCTACGGCTTCCTTATCAGCTATCTGCGCCACTGCTACGTCCCGGGCACCAGCCTCTAGAAGGGCTTTGAGGATGATTGTGCCATCTCCTGCTGTGCCGCCCGCTCCTGTGTCTGCAATATCTGCTAGAATGAAGGTTCCTCCAGGCGCTTGCATGGCTACGTTTATCGCAAATTTTGGCTCAACGAGCTTGACAATGAATTCTTCCTTTATCTTCCAGGCATACTCAGCCAGTTCTCTG
>DAOVBJ010000210.1 GCA_030670615.1 Candidatus Bathyarchaeota archaeon
TAGCGGTCAACCTAGATCCAGTCCTTCACCTAGAGCCTTTCTCCTTTCCTTCCAAAGCTAGCTAGCTATGGGAATATTTATGATATAAAGAAGTTAAAAAGTAAGAGAATTCCATCGAATGAGATCCGTAATCAAATTCCCCACATAGTTTCGACTTTGATAAACAACGTCTTTCGCTGTAATGATCCCGTATAAAATTTCGTTTTTAATAACTACCAGTTTACTTATGTTGTGCTTCTGCATCATGTTGGAGGCTTTGAGTAAGTCTTCATCAGGGTCAATGGTTATCAAAGGCGTGGACATTATTTCAGAGGCTTTGGTCTTTGATTGGTTATGTCCTTGCGCCGCAATTTTGTTTACGATATCTCTTTCCGTTATGATGCCTACGGGTCTACCCTTCTCAAGAATGACCACGTAGCCCCCACAATTTTCGTCAGCAGCCATCACATTGGCCACATCTGTAACTGACGCATCGAGATCGATGGTGATGACCTCTTTCGTCATAATATCCTTTATCTGATAAGACATATCCCGCACTCACGATAACTCACCCCTCTTATCGTTTTTAAATCTTGTTAAAGAAAGGATGTGCTTTGAGTGCAAGCAGCGACAAACAATATGCCCACATATCAAGCCAACCAGCCATAAAAACAAATGAAAACTCACTACAAACAAACTATTTCTGCATAAATGATAGATATTTTAAAATAGATACCAGTCAATTGACTAGCTAACTAGCGAGAGATCAAAATGAGTGCAATGACTGATAAATACGTTGGTAAGCTTCTCAGAGTTGACCTGACAAAAGGAGAAATAGACCGTTTCGAAGTCCCGGAACCGGTCCTCAGAACGTTCCTTGGAGGAACAGGGTTAGGAGCGAAATTCCTTTACGACGAAGTCCCCCCCGGAACAAACTGGTTTGACGCGCAGAACCGCCTCATATTGGCGGCTGGGCCCCTGAATGCCACGTCCATCGGGGGCTCCGGATCCGTCTCTGTAGTCTCGAAGGGCCCGCTAACCGGCGGCGCTGGATGCAGCCAGGCAAACGGTTACTTTGGAGCCTATCTCCAACGCTGCGGTCTGAACGGCATCATCGTCCAGGGCGTGGCTCAAAGCCTTCAGTACTTGTACGTGACCCCCGACTCGGCTGAGCTCAAGGACGCGGCTTGGCTCACGGGCATGGACACGTATCAGACGCCGGATCTGATACGGCATGAATATGATTGTAAGGAGCGCGAGCTGGCGGTTGCCTCCATTGGACCGGCGGGGGAGAACTTGGTTAAGTTTGCGGGTGTGTTCTTCGATTACGGTCACTCTGCCTCACATAACGGGTTGGGCGCAGTCATGGGATCGAAACACTTGAAAGCCATTGCCATCACCCGTGGAACACACACGCCTGCGTTACACGACGTCGACCGCGTCCGCGAGCTTTCAAGGACTCTCATCGAGAACGTGCGAACCCAGTCCCAAGGAACCTACGAATACGGAACCCTCAACGGCCTTCACGGGAATGGGCGGAGACACATGATTCCCGTGAAGAACTACACGACCAGCACGTGGACGATCGATGAAGACAAGTGGCAGAAGTTTAGTGGACCATACATCCGAGAGCAGTTTTCCGTCCGAAGGAACTCCTGCTGGGCGTGTCAAATACACCACTGCGACATGATGCAGATCACTGAGGGACCCTACGCAGGCACATCGTTGGAGGAACCGGAGTATGAGCAGTTCTCCGCGTGGTCCTCGGCCATCGGGCAGGAGTCCGTGACGTCCGCGATGATGCTCAGCAAGGAAGTCGACCGATTGGGCTTGGAGACTAACGAAGCGGGATGGGTGGTGGGCTTCGCTATGGAATGCTATGATAAAGGGGTTCTCACGCGGGTGGAGGCGAACGACCTGGACCTCACGTGGGGGAACGCTGAGAGCGCACGGCTCCTCCTCAACCTGATCGCAAGCAGACAAGGCATCGGCGACACGTTGGCTGAAGGGGTCATGCGCGCAGCAACAAAGATGGGTCAAGAAGCCCGTGCAGTCCACTCTCTAAAGGGAAACACGCCCCGAGGACATGATCACCGTAATCGGTTGACCGAGCAATTCGACACCTGCATCTCCAACACTGGAACCCTTGAGACCTGGGGCGGCCCCATCGCCCTTGGCGCCGCGCCTAACTGGGAAGACATCGTGGCTACCAACCTTCACGACAAGGGCGCGATGATGTTTGAGGATTCCCTGGTAACCTGTCGATTCAACACCCGGATGAACGTCGAGCTCCTCAGCCAAGCCTTGAGTGCCGTTACGGGATGGGAGTTCAGTTGGGAGGAAGGTATGCATGTCGGACGGAGGATCGTTCACCTGCTCAGAGCTTTTAACATGCGACACGGCATAGCCGGTAGGGCGATGGACAAGCCGTCGCCACGATACGGGTCTGCACCTGATTCCGGTCCAGGAAAAGGACGCAGCCTCCAAGCTGTCTGGGATAACATGTTGGATGCCTACTACAAAGGCATGGGTTGGGACGCTTCAGGCAAGCCTTTACCTGAAACCCTTGAAAAATATGGGTTGGCTTATGTCGCTAAAGACTTAGCTGGCTAATCCCCCTTTTTTCTTCAGAATAGACCTGTTCCCGAGGTTTTCAAAGCTTCTGGGCTCTTCTACAGATCACTCGACTAGCTAGCTTACTATAGAAGCTTTTATAAAAGATTG
>DAOVBJ010000170.1 GCA_030670615.1 Candidatus Bathyarchaeota archaeon
TACTATATCGTCGAAGTCTGCCAGCATCGTCGAGGTCTTGACGTCTAAGTCGATGTCAAGGATCTCGCTGAGATTTCCTCCCACCCACTGGATGTAGTTTCTTGCCCCCTGAGGCGTGTTGTAAGCCCCGGAAATGACGACCTGGCGTAAGTCTGTGTTGGACGCTGCATCGAGCAAGGCTTGCAGCCAAAACTCACCGGGTAAGTTTTGCTTGAAGAGAATCTTGGCGTTGCTGACGGCGTAGATGTCGCTAGGCTTCATATCGAAGTCAGCGGGGCAGAGGCTGGGTTGAACCATCACCACTATGTCAGCACTGTCCCCAAGGTACTCTTGGACGATACCGCCCACTGCACTTGTCGTACACACGATTATGGGTTTTCCGTTCTCTGCTACGACGGGCGTCGTGGATAGAGCTGTTAAAAGCAGAGGCAGAGTCACTATAAGGATCAGTATTTTTCGAATTCTACTATTCACGTTTTTACCTCCTTTCATTCTCGATTTTTCTTCTTCGTTTAGGTGACACGAGAACCGAGACAGCGAAGACGAGGGTTGATACTAGCACTATGCAGGAACCGACCGGGAGATCGAGGAACAACGAGACCAAGAGGCCGGAGAGGTTCGTTCCAACCCCCAATAAGGGCGAAACAACGATGACCTTCCGCATATCCTCGAGGAACTGAAGCGTCGACGAAGCAGGGTTGAAGAGAAGGGCGTAAATCAACAGGCCTCCAACCAGTTTGATGGAAAAGGTGATCACCACGCCAGAGAGAAAGATTACGAGGTAGACGAAGGCTCGGGTGTTAATCCCGTCCGCTTCAGCTAATTTTCGGTTGAACATGATGGCGAAGAGCTCCTTCCACACGAAGTGAATGATCACCAATGTGGCTGCGCATAACGTAACCATGTAGACCACATCGTTGTTGGTCATCGATATGATGCTGCCCCAGAGGACGCTGGCCACTTGACTGGTGAGCCCGATCTCCGGTGTAAGGGTCAGAAAAACGAAGGCGAGAGCCATGTTCAAGGGAAAGATTATGCTCGTGACCGTGTCCGCGTGAAGCCTCGCTTTGTCCGCAATGGGACCTATGAGGAACGCCGTGATCGACGCGAAGAGCATCGCGGTTACTAGGGGGTTCATTGAGGTGGCCACGCCCAGCGCCGCTCCTGCAAAGGCTCCGTGGGACATGGAGTAGCCGATGGCTGAGATCCGCATCCGAACCACAAAGACGCCCATTAACCCCGTCAGGATGCCCGTTAGGACGCAGCCGAGGACGGCCCGTCGCATGATGTCGAGTTCCAGCCAAATCATCGCATCACCTCTAGTTTATGAAGAGCTTTTTCTGGGGTTTCATCGACCACGACTCTCCCGTCCCTAAAAACCACCCCCCGGTGACAGGTTTTCATCATGTTATGGATGTCGTGGGTCACGATGAGCGTGGTCATTCCCTTCTCCTCGTGAAGCTGGTTGATGATGCGAGGAACCATCTCTCTTGACTCGGGATCTAGGTTGCTGAAGGGCTCGTCGAGGAGGAGGAGCTTGGGCTCCTTGGCCAAGGCTCGGGCAATCATTACTTTCTGTTGTTGGCCGCCGGAGAGCTTTCCAATGGGCCTCGGCGCTAAGTCCTCGATTTCAAGTAAGCGCATGACCTCCATGGCTCTTTCATGATCCGCTTCATTAGGCCTTTGAAGAACACCGATCTTGCCATATCGCCCCATCATCACAATGTCGAAGGCCGTGTACGGCTCACCCGGTTCCACCATGAAGTCTTGGGGAACGTACCCGACCTCACAGCGCACCCTTCGTCCATGGTTCCTCACATTTAACCCAAAGACGAAGATCCGTCCTCGGTACGCAGGGAGTAACCCATTTATGGTTTCGAGCAGCGTTGTTTTTCCCGACGCGTTCGGACCAAGTACGTAGACTAACTCGTTCCTCTCGATGGTGAGGTTCACGTCTCTGATGGCGGGTCTTCGTTCCCCTTCATAGACGGTGGAAACATCCTCAATTCGCACGATCGCACTTTCCTGCGCCGTCACCGCGTCTTTCACCTTCGAAGCTTCGTTAAACGTACTGCCCGAGCTGGTGAAACAAATATTAATACGTTTTATCAAAAAAGTATTACGATAGTATTAAAGTTTTATTATTCGGTAATATCCTTTCCAGTATGGGTGTGAGTAATGGTGGGCGACAAGGTTTCCAGAATCAGCGTATCCGTTCCTTCCGACTTACTTGAAAGATTTGATGATCACACACAGCGCTTAGGCTATCAGAACCGATCAAAAGCCGTTCAGGATGCGATGCAGAGCCTCATCACCGAGTCAAAATGGATGTGTACCCAGATGGGAGGCGGGGTCGGTGCCATCGTCATAGTATACGACCACGGAGTTAAGGGGTTGGAAGAGGAGTTAACGGATATCCAGCACCATTTTTCGGAGACTGTTTGCTCATCTATGCATGTTCATTTGGACGAAGAAAACTGCCTGGAGATAATTGCCGTTAGAGGTAAGGCTATAGATGTCAGGGATCTGGCACAAGAGTTGAAGACGAGGAGAGGGGTTAAACAGCTCAAACTGGCAATAGTCACCCCCTAAAGAGAGGGTGATTCGCATTTAGATGCTTATTTGTGTCTAGCGCGCGCTTCTAGAGTGAAGGAACACGGAAAATACCATTTGCATGAATAGTGCACGCCATAAGCTTAAGGCAATACAAGTCCCAAGAAATGAAATAAAAAGCATGAATTGCTGTGGATGGCGAGATATTCTGTAGAGTCCTCCGGTAACCGGCCAATCAAGCGGTGCGTTTTTGTAATTGAAAAAGAGCGATAACGAATCCCGCCAAGCCAAGGGCAAATACAATGGCTCTAGGGATGAAAAGCTAGCTTATCATAAAGCCTTACGATCACATCCTTAGGGAAAGCTCAGAGCAAAATACCATACGAAAAATATAGTATACATATTAGAATCCATCCGTTAAGTCACCCTATCTCCAACGTGCGAATTAGTTCCATCATAATTTTACTCCTATAATCTAGCTAGCTAGGCTAGCAGCTAGCTAAATAAATAGCTGGCTAGTGGTGGAAATTTGAAATCGAAATACTTATAACATACAGTGTTATAGGTATGGTTGTTATATATATGTGTGTTAGTTGGCTAATGATATGGGAGGTGAGGTCGGAGCTGGTAACTGGCTTGAAAGTTCGTGAAGTAATGGTTGCTAACCCAGTCACTATTGGACCCAATGCCTTGATAATTGAAGCAGCTAAATTGATGCGGGATAACAAAATTGGATCAGTAAT